>JAJZHT010000079.1 GCA_021804455.1 Pseudomonadota bacterium
AGTCGTGGATTTGGTGAACGAATGAATTATTGGCACCATTTTCCAAAAGCCGCCGCACCAAATAAGATAAAAGGTCCTTATGGGCTCCAACCGGCGCATAAATGCGGCAAGGGATTTGAAAATCATATTGCTCTGTTATCTGTAGATAGAGTGTTTCTCCCATTCCTTGCAAGCGCTGAAATTCATAATCTTGAATACCTAACGCTTGTGCTAAGTGATAAACAGCTGAAACAGTGTAAGCATTATGAGTGGCAAATTGGGGATAAACCCATGAGGCTGCTTTTAACAGCTTATCGGCGCAGTGTAAGTAAGAAGCGTCGGAATAAACTTTTTGGGTGTAAACGGCGTAATCCCTTAATCCACGTTCCTGGGTTTGTTTGATTTCTGAATCCCAATAGGCCCCTTTAACCAAACGAATGGGAATTCGTTTTTGATAACGTTCTGCCAAAGCGACAAGCCAGTCGATCACAAAAGGGGCGCGTTTTTGATAGGCCTGAACGGCCAGGCCTAAACCATTCCAATCCTTCAAATCAGGGTGATTCAAGACACCTTCAAATATTTTTAACGAAAGAATCAGTCGCTCTGATTCTTCGGCATCGATGGTTAAACCAATCCCTTTTTGTTGCGCCTGTCGACAAAGATCCACTAAAACAGGGATCAATTCTTGGACGACTCTTCGATGTTGAGCCCATTCATACCGTGGATGTAAAGCTGATAGTTTAACCGATAGACTTGGACGTGCGAAAAGACTTAGGTTGGGATTTTTGAGGGATGAACCAATTTCGTCAATCGCTTGTTGATAGGCTTTTTGATATCGTTCAGCATCTTGCTGTGTGCGCGCCCCTTCACCTAACATATCATAAGAAAAACGATACCCTTTGTGTTCAAATTCCACAGAACGTTTAAGAGCTTTGTCAATCGTCTCTCCCATAATAAATTGCTGGCTCATAATTTTCATGGCTTGAGCCATAATTTGACGAATCACAGGCTCGCCAAAGCGACGAACAAGAGATGTTAATGTTGCCACGACACGATTAGATTTTAGCCCTAGGTTCAAAAGCTTACTTGTGGTTAAAAGTCCGAAATGGGTTAGTTTTGTGAAAAAGGGATCTTGGTTATCGTTGTTCCAATCACTGCTGGAAATTTTTTCTCGAATCAGCTGTGTTTTCGTAACAGAATCGGGAATCCGTAAAAGAGCTTCAGCCAAACACATCAAAGCTAATCCTTCATGACTGCTAAGGTGGTGAGTTTGCAAAAAACCTTCGATACTTAAGGACTTGGCTTTCTTCTGTCTCACGCCTTGGATAAGTTGTGCAGCTAAACTTTTAATAGGTTGATCTAAGGACGCGTCAACAGCGGGATTTTTTAGTAAAAACCTAACAGATTCAGCTTCGCTTAAACGATAATTTGTCTCAAGGGCAGCAAAAAGAGAATCAGAGGATTCCCCAGTTTTCAATTTTGGCATCATCGTACAACCGCTCAATTTTTGTACTTTTTTGTTAGGCGATCATCTCAAACCATTGTTATTTTTTCAAGGCCCTAATTCGAAATAATAGGGCCATGCTTTAGGTCTATAAGAAGGTTTATAGATACATAAGACCAAAAACAGCTTGCTGAGCAGCATCTATTAGAAAATCAGGACGGATAAAGCATAAAATTAAAAGGATAATAAGAAAAAGGATAGCAAGTGCCGTAATAAGATCACGTTTGTGACTGGAATAACGAACAACTTGGTTTTCAACTTGATCCATCAAGATAGTCTTCAAAACAAGAAGATAATAACCGGCACAAATCAGGCTGTAGATAACAATAATACTGCATAAAACATAGTATCCTGAATTAGCAGCGGCTCTAAAAATGATAATCTTTGCAATAAAACCCGGAAGGGGAGGGATACCAGCCAGAGAAAATAAAGTAAAGGAAAGCAAAAATGCGATCCCTGGATGCCTATGCCTTAAGCCTTTCAAATCATTGAGGGTTTCAATAGTTTTTCCTTGTCGTTGTAGGTAAAGAAGAGAGCTAAAAAATAGTAAAATAGAAAAAATATAGATAACACTATAGACTAAGGTCGCTCTTAACCCTATGGCATTCGCAATCAAGATACCTACCGATAAAAAACCAATATGTCCCACAGAACTATAGGCTATAAATCGTTTGATATTCGTTTGGGTTAAAGCGGCGAAGGCCCCCAACCCCATCGATAAGATACTTAAAATCATAAGAAGAGGTTGCCATATATAGGACAAACCATTAAAGGGACTCATTAAAACCTTCATTAAAACTGCAATGCCCGCTATTTTAGGGGCTGTTGCTAGAAACATTGTCAGTGAAGTAGAAGTGCCCTGGTAAACATCTGGTATCCACAGATGAAAAGGGGCTGTTGCAACTTTAAATCCTAAAGCGACTAAGATTAAGGTAACGCCTATAATAGGTCCGATTGAAAGTTGGGAAAAAGAATTCCTGATAAAAAAACGTTCTAACATTTCAAAATCAGTTAATCCGGTAAAACCGTAAACTAAGCTGGAGCCATATAATAAAATTCCTGTTGAAAGAGCCCCCAAAAGGAAATATTTAAGCGCAGCTTCACTGGTTTCGGAATTGTGACGCCGCATTCCTACAAGGACATAGAGGCTGAGGCTTTGTAATTCCAAACCCATAAAAAGGCTGATAAGGTCGTGGGCTGAAATCATCATCATCATTCCAGCAAGAGAAAACAAAATCAAAGCAGGGTATTCAAAGTGACCAAGTCCTTCATAAGAAACCGTTAGACGTGTCACAATTAGAGTAATAACGCCTGAGAAAAGCACGATGATTTTTATCAGAATGGTAAAAGCATCACTGAGAAATAAACCATTAAAGGTAATTTGCATTCCCCGGGGCTGAACACATAAAGCAATAAGGGCACTCAGCAACACAACAATCGCATAATTGAAGGTTCGCTTTAAAACATTCTTTTTTGATAGCAATCCCAGAAACAAAACCTTCACAGCGCCCATCACAACAAAAATTTCTGCCAAGGCTGGCATAAAGGCAGGTTTGGTTGCGATAATCATGAAAACGAGTTTCTTTTATGTCTTTCCATAAAGTTAAGAGAATTTACAAGGAATGGCAATTTCAAAACGTTTTGGTAAAAATACCTTGTCCTTAATAGGTTTTATTTCGAATTTGGTCCACTAATTGGTGAACATTTTCCAAAGGGGTTTGTGGCAAAATGCCATGACCTAGGTTGAATACAAAGGGTTTTAAGCTCAAAAAATCTAAAATCCTTTCTACTGAATCTTTAAATTCCCCCCTTACCAGCCTTTCAGGATCCAAATTTCCCTGTACAGGGGTTTGAACATGAAGAGCCGCCCATTCCGGAGAAACTGTTTGATCCAAGCCAAAGCAAATTCCAGGAAGCCTTAAGGCGAGCGTGGGATAGAATTGGTTGACGCCTCGACCATAATAAACAATGGGTATGTGGGGAAATTTTTTTTGGATACTTTCCGTAATAAATTGAAGGGGTTTCCATAGATAATCTTCTTGATAAGGATGCGGCACCAGCGACGCCCAAGAATCAAAAATTTGAATAACATCACACCCAGCCTGAATTTGGGCTGTTAAAAAGTCTGCACAATGTTTTTGCAAAATCCTTAAAAGAGAGTTGATAAAAGGAGGACTATAATTTCCAGAAGGTGCGTCTTTAACCTTTCCTTGTTGTAACATGTAACAAGCCAGCGTCCAGGGCGAACCTACAAAGCCAATGAGGGATTTTTCAGGAACAAGGGCCTGACGTGTCAAACGAATGGCATCAAAGACCGGTGAAAGGAAGGGTAAAACAGATTGTTTTTCAGCTTTTTCTAAAAAAGTAGCCCAATCAACATGATCCAGAACAGGTCCTGTCCCTTCTATAAATTGAACCCTTTGCCCTAAAGCGTGGGGAATCACCAAGATATCGCTGAAAATAATCGCGGCATCAAAATCAAACCGTTGAATAGGTTGTAAGGTTACACGGGTTACAGCCTCTGGCTGCAGACAAAATTCGATAAAATCCTTAAAATGTTGCCGTATCTGGCGATATTCTGGTAGATAGCGGCCCGCTTGACGCATAAGCCAAATAGGAGGGGGAGTATTTTTCCCCCCCTTCAATACTTTAGCAACCGCTGTAGTCGTCGCGTTAGTCAATCTTTAAGACCTGTTTTTGCCGTTGAATCAGCTCCGATACTCCAGATCGGGCTAACGATAACATCGAATGAAACTCTTCCTCTGTGAAAGGATGTTTTTCAGCAGCAGCTTGTATTTCAACCAATTTCCCCTGCCCTGTTATCACAAAATTAGCATCAACCTGAGCATTAGAATCTTCTTGATAATCCAGATCCAGTACAGGGCATCCCTCAATAATGCCGCATGAGACGGCGGCGATTTGGTCAATTAAGGGTAATCGAGAGAGTTTTTTTTGATCAACCAACTTTTGCAGGGCCTGGTGTAACGCTATGTAGGCACCCGTAATGCTGGCTGTGCGCGTTCCTCCATCAGCTTGTAAGACATCACAATCAATTTTAATTTGACGTTCACCCAAACTTTTAAGATCCACAACAGATCGTAAAGCCCGTCCAATCAGTCTTTGGATTTCTTGGGTTCGTCCAGTTTGTTTTCCCTTGGCAGCTTCTCGTTCTATGCGATCGGGGGTTGAGCGGGGTAACATTCCGTATTCTGCGGTGATCCAACCAGTCCCTGTGTTTCTTAAAAAGGGAGGAACCTTTTCTTCAATTGTGGCTGCACAAACAACGTGGGTCTCACCAAATTTTACAAAACAAGATCCTTCTGCAAATTTCACAAAACTGGGCCCTAAAAAAACAGGTCTTAATTCTTCTGGTTTACGGTTTTGCCGACGCATAATAAGTTTCTTTTTTAAATGAATATTGCCATCCTTACACCGTTCAGATTCTTTTGAAAAGGTTCTTTTCCAGCGTTACACTATGAAACAAGAAATTAACAAACGATTAATAGATGAATCCTTTTTTAAAAAAAACTTGCACACTCTGTAACAAAGAGTATTGACCAAATTTCTAAGCTGGATTATTTCTAAAACTAGGCTTAGTCAAAACAAGCTAAGTTATAGCTAATTGTTATCCCATTTTTAGGAGTTATGAAATCCATGAATAAGATCGTTTTTGCTGCTGCTGCTCTTTTCGCAGTCGTTTCTGCTCAAGCAACCGAAGCTAAAAAAGAAGAAGCAAAGCCAGCTGAAGTAGCCTCCACCTGCGCTGAACCCAAAAAAGATGCTGCTGCTCCCGCTGCAGAAGCTAAGAAGGAAGAAGCCAAAAAAGACGCTGCTGCTCCCGCTGCAGAAGCTAAAAAAGAAGAAGTTAAAACGGAAGAAAAAAAGTCTGAAGAAAAGAAATAATTTTTCGGGACTTCGATTTTTTAAAGGCGGGCCTTTAAGCCCGCCTTTTTTATTGTCAATAATAGAGAAAAGGTATGAGTAAAACTCAGCATCGTTTTGTTTGTCAAGAATGTGGAACCTGGCACAGCAAGTGGAACGGCCGATGCGAGGGGTGTGGCGTCTGGAATCGCCTGGTAGAAGAAGCTCTTCCTCAAAAGGGTAAAATCAAAAAAATTGATCCTCAAACTTTTTTTCAAACGTTAGACACTCTTTCTCAGGATTCATCCCATTTGCAGCGATGGGTCAGTGGGATGGAGGAATTCGATCGGGTGTGCGGAGGCGGATTGGTACCGGGATCCGTTATTTTAGTAGGGGGAGACCCAGGTATCGGAAAATCAACTTTGTTGTTACAAGTAGTAGCCTCGTTATCTAAAACAGCAAATTGTGCTTATATCTCAGGTGAAGAAGCGTTAAGTCAACTGACCCTTCGTGCCCAAAGGCTTCAGGTCAATAAAGCTACGGTTCATATGGCGGCTTCAACACAAACTCAAGAAATAACTTCTGCTTTGGAACAAATGCCTAAGATGTCGTTAGTGATTATTGATTCTATCCAAACAATGGTTGTAGAAGGGTTAGATTCTGCCGCAGGAACTGTTTCCCAAGTTCGCAGCAGTGCCCAGGAATTTATCACCCTGGCAAAGAAAAAAGGATACTGCGTTATTTTAGTGGGTCACGTTACCAAGGAAGGAACATTGGCTGGCCCGCGTGTTTTGGAACATATGGTCGATACAGTTCTCTATTTTGAAGGAGAACGTAATTATGACTATCGTTTATTACGATCCATTAAAAATCGGTATGGGGCTACCGATGAGATAGGGGTTTTTTCTATG
>JAJZHT010000080.1 GCA_021804455.1 Pseudomonadota bacterium
TCGCTTGGCAGAAAAGAATACAGACACGAATTCTTAGGATAAATTTCAAGATTTAATAATTTGGTAAGGATTTTGGGGATACAGTAGGGAATAACCTAGGTGATAGAGAAAACCCCTTTTTGAAACAAAAACAAAGGGCCATAAGATAAGTTTTACCCGCACTGTTCTTGAAGGTGGTGGGTTTAGCCCCCCGCCCTTTTTGGGTGGGGGGTGGTAAAAAAATAAATTAACCTTTTGTTAATCTTTGTGAATCAACAGTTAACAGATAAAAGCCCTTGAAAATTTTTTGAAAACAATGCGCCTTCTAAAAGAAGATCTTTACACAGGGTGAACGCGTCTAATCTTAAAGGTTAGGTTTTGTGCAGATAGGGGGAGGTAATTTTTCGAAGATTTCAATCATCCAATCCTTTAAAAACCAGAGTTTTCTTTGTCAAAACTTTTTAAAAGGCGTTTGCTCTGATTTTTATAACAGCAAGATTGCATCCTTGCCTATAAGAGGCTATACCTTAAAAACATTTACATCTGATTGAAAAGACACTGAAGTAGGAAATTTTATGGCAGCGGTATTTAATTTTGATGGTGAGGCTGTACGAAAACTGGCCGAAATTTTAATAGAGACAGGCTTAACAGAAATTGAATACGAGGCTGAAGGAAACCGCATTTATGTTTCTCGGCAAATGATTGCCAATGCAACGGTTGCACCTTTGGTTTCCCCGTCTTTGCCATCGGTTCAACCCCAATCCTCGGTGGTTGCAGCACCCTCCAATCTTGATCTTAACAAACATCCTGGTGCCGTTCGTTCCCCCATGGTTGGTACGGTTTACCTGGCTTCTCAGCCTGGAGCCGACCCTTTCATTAAAGTTGGTGACACGGTCAGTGTTGGTCAAACATTATTGATTGTTGAGGCTATGAAAGTCATGAATCCAATCAAATCCCCCAGCGCTGGTAAAGTCACTCACATCTTTGCTAAAGATGCTTCTCCTGTGGAATATGATGAACTTTTGCTTGTCATTGAGGCTGCATAAATGGCGCTTTTTAATAAGATTTTAATTGCTAATCGTGGCGAAATTGCCTTGCGTATTTTACGCGCTTGTCAGGAATTAAGAATTCCCACCGTAGCTGTCCATTCTACGGCCGATGCCGATGCTATGCATGTGCGTTTGGCGAATGAAAGCGTTTGTATTGGGCCCGCCCCTTCTCGTCAAAGTTATCTGAATATGTTGGCTTTGGTCAGTGCTGCTGATATTACGGGGGCCGATGCCGTTCATCCTGGGGTGGGATTCCTTTCTGAAAATGCTGTTTTTGCCACCATGATTGAAGAACATGGGCTTACTTTTATTGGCCCAACCCCCGATCACATACGGATTATGGGCGATAAAATTACGGCTAAGCAAACAATGATCTCTTTAGGGGTCCCTGTTGTTCCCGGTTCTGGTGGTTCTATCAATACAGAGGAAGAGGCGATCGAAGCGGCTCAAAAAATTGGTTTTCCGGTTCTGATTAAGGCAACCTCCGGAGGTGGAGGAAAAGGAATGAAAGTAGCCTTAAGCCTTGATGAAATCGCGAATGCTTTTCATCTGGCAAAAGCAGAGGCCAAGGCTAATTTTGGCGATGATCAGGTTTATATGGAGCGCTACCTAAGGCAGCCTCGTCATATTGAGGTACAAATTTTAGCGGATCATCATGGAAACGTTGTTCATTTAGGAGAACGCGATTGCTCTTTGCAACGGCGTCATCAAAAAGTGTGGGAAGAGGCTCCTTCCCCTGGTTTGACACCGGAATTACGTGCCCATTTAGGAAAAATTGTCACTCAAGCGATTGGTAAAATGGGATACCGGGGTGCGGGTACTTTAGAGTTTTTATTTGAGAATGGAGAATTTTTCTTCATGGAAATGAATACTCGTATTCAAGTAGAACACCCTATTACAGAAATGGTTACAGGTATTGACCTTGTTAAAGAACAAATTCGCGTTGCCGCAGGATTGCCTTTAAGTTTCCGTCAAGAGGATATTACCTTTAACGGTTGGGCTATTGAGTGCCGTGTAAACGCAGAAAATCCCCAAACTTTTGTTCCTTCTCCTGGAAAAATTAATCGCTACCATGCTCCTGGTGGTTATGGAATTCGGGTTGATAGCCATTTGTATCAAGGTTACAGCGTTCCATCCCACTATGATAGTATGGTGGCAAAGCTAATTGCCCATGGTAAAACAAGAGAAGAATGCCTTAGCCGTTTGGAACGAGCTCTTGCTGAATATGTTATTGATGGTATTCAAACGACCTTGCCTTTACACCAGAAATTGGTTCAATCTCCTGACATTATTCGAGGCGAGTATGATATTCATTGGTTAGAAAAAAACCTCGAAACAACTCTAAGGGATAAAGATAAAATCGGTTCATAAGGTTTCAGGCTTCTGTTAAGGCTTTATGAAAAGCTTAAGGTCCTAACAAACATTGCATCGTCATTGTATTCTGTTTACTATCAATCATAAGGTATAGTTCATCAAAAAAGATCTTCCTTATGAAAAAGTTTTTTTATGGTTTCCTTGCAGTTGTTTTAATAGCCATTCTGTCGATTCCTTTTATTCATTGGGAGTCTCTAAAGAAACCGGTTCTTAATCAGCTGGAACAAACAACAGGATGTCAGATTGAATTAACAGGTCCCATCCAAATAAAGCTTTTCCCTACTCCCCAAATTGTTCTCCAGGATGTTTCGATTAAGCCTGTCTCTCAAGGAATTGGCCGACAGAATTTTAGTTTAGAGTTAGCCAAGGCACAAAAAATCGCCGCCAGTTGGGCCTGGAAACCTCTTTTGACAGGACAATTAAAAATTTATTCTCTGTCTTTTTATAAACCTCTTATTTTGCTGAAAACATCTTCTCAAAAGCCTTCTACAACAGAAGCCCTGGCAACTTCTGGTTCCTCATCCACGCCTTCTTTCTCATTAGAGACGTTTTCTATAGAATCGGGGCAAATTCATGTTGATGCTGACACTTCTCGCCATAAATCTTTTGAACACATCAATTTGAAAGGATCCATCCAAAGCCTAAAAGGACCTTTCCAGCTGAGCGGACAGGTAGAGTATCAAAAAAGTAATTTTAAATTTAATTTAAAAACGGGCCTTGTCGAGACAAACCTTCCGTTGCGGGGATCTTTAGAAGTCCTTCATCTCAATCAATCGTATGGCCCCTTATTGTTTGACGGTTTTTGGAGTCCGCAACAAACGTCTTTGAACATTCAAATAAAGGATCTTTTTGTTCAACCACTTCCTGACCCCCTTCATATTCAAGGAAAGATTTCTTGTGACAATTCTGACCTTTCGTCCCATCTTGTCCTGAAATTAAAAGAGGATCCAATAAACCTTGTTAGTAAAACTGATCTTGAGTCTTTGGTGACGACCCTTTCTTTGTCAAGTCCAAGATTAACGTACGATTTCTATGAGGTCAAAAATTTTAAAGCAAACTTAACCGTCAAAGGACAAGATATTCAATTTTCCCATATGGAAGGGCGTCTTTATGAAGGAGATTTAAAATTTAAAGGACACTTTAGGGATTCAAAAGTTTTAAACTTACAAGGAGAAATTCAAGGTTTAGATTTAACCAAAATCCCTACCCTTAAAGAAACGCCGTTAAAGAAGGGATTCTTGAACAGTACCTTTGATCTTACTTTAAGCCTTTTAAAGCCTTCTGAATATAGTCAAACTTTGTCAGGAACCGTGACAGCATCTCTAGCGCAAGGAATAATTAAAACTTTTGATATGAAAGCTTTGGTGCACGCTCTTAAAAATACTAAAGATGCTAAAGATTTGTTTAATGTTTTGGATGTTTCTAAGAAAAAAGCGCCCTTAAATATAAATTCGGTGCGTGGTACTTTCTATTTAACAAAAGGGATCGCCCAAACACAAAATCTGGAATTACTATCCGATGACGGAACGATTCATGGTGAAGGTTATGTTGATTTAAATCAAAAGCGTATGGATATGTTGTTTAAAATCAAAATGAAAGACTTACCAAAATGGCCAGAAATACCTTTAAACGTTAAGGGGCCTTTCGAAGCTTTAGATTATAATCTTGATCCAAAACACTTAGCCAATCTTGTTACACAAGAGGTCACCAAACATGTCTTTGATAAGGTTGTTAACCAAGTTGGAAAAGGCCTTTCCTCTCAAGGTACAGATTCAAAAGTGGATAAACCTCAAGATTTAATTAAAGGACTAATCGGCGGCCTATTGGGGTAGACTGTTGCTAAGCCATTCTTGATAAAGGTTTTCAAATTCGTGGTTTAACCAGCCTTTGTAGGTATGCCATAAGTCTTTTAGAAGGAAGGGGGTAACCTCTGAAACAGTCACAGGGCGACGGATGTGATGTTGCAAACAGGTGGTGGGTTGGTCAAGCCCTTCAGGGGCGACCTGGACATTCACCCCCATGCCAAGAATAACGGCGCCCTCTTCAACCTCGATTAAAATTCCTGCCATCTTTTTTCCCTCTAGAAAAATATCATTCGGATATTTTAGGTGGATAGGAACCAAAGGAAGAACATGGGCAAGGGCACGCTTTAAGGCAACCGCTGCGACATATCCCAATTGATGATAGGAAGATTGCCATTCTTGGGAAGGCTTTAGAATCATTGAACCATAAAAATTTCCTTTAGGGGACTGCCACATACGTTGAAACTGGCCGCGCCCACCCGTTTGCTGATCGGCAAGAATCACTGTTCCTTCACAAGCTCCTAATTCCAAATAAGCCTTAGCAACATTATTGGTACTATCAACCTGGGGGTAATGATGGATTGTCAATTTCATAAGATCTCTATAGCAACAGGTTTAGGGCTCAACTTTCCCAGCATATCTTAACACATTACCCCTTTATTAACTATTTGTTAACTTTTTCTCCTTAGCTCCTTCGGTATCGAAACATCCAGAAGGAGGCAAGAATGTTCTTTTGTAACAGTCAAAAGAAATCCTTTTTAAGGATTTATCAAAGTTTATTTTCTCTGCGTCTTTTGTCCCATGTTGTGGCTTTTACAATGATTCTGGGACTGTCTACCCTTTGGGCCTTTGATTATGGTCACCCAGAGTTTAGGGGATTAACCCCTTGTTCTTTATTGGCTCCCCAGAAGATGCCTTTAATTAATTTTGAATCGGAAGGCACGATTAATCGCAATACTATTAGGATTTTGTCTTTAGATGGAGGTGGTATTCGAGGAATTATGGAAACTTTTTTCTTGGAACAAATTGAAAAATTAACAGGAAAACGCATTAGTGATATTTTTCATTTGATTGCAGGAACATCGGCGGGGGGAATTATCGCGGCCGGACTAACGGTTCCGGATGATTCTGAAGAAAATCTTCTTCAAAATAAACCCAAATTTACGGCAGAGGATCTTACCAATTTATTTAAAGATCATGCTAACAAAATTTTTCACAAAAATATTTATTCTCTTTGGGGGTTTTTAGGACCTCGCTATAACAGTGCTTCATGGGAAAACTTAGCGGTTGAAAAATTCCAAACAGCAACCTTTAATCAATCTTTAATTGACACGCTTATTGTCTCGCATGATTTACATGGGAATAAACCCAAATTTTTCAAGAGTTGGAGCCAGAAAGAAACTTTTTATACAAAAGATGTGGTTTTAGCAACTTCGGCGGCCCCTACTTATTTTCAACCAAGAATTGTGACTTCTGTAAATACTCCCAATCCTAAAAGCTATTTTTTAAGTGATGGTGGGACATGCGCGAATAACCCCACAGCGTGCGCTTTGGTTGAAGCGAAAAAGTTGTATCCCACGATCCATAAATATGAAATTGTTTCTTTAGGAACAGGCCAATACTCAGATCCCCTTTGTTATGATCAAATGAAGAATGCTGGTTTCGTAGGCTGGGGAATGAATATGCTAAACATTTCTATTGATGGTCCCTCAAACCTGATTCATCAAGAAATGCAGACACTTTATCCCAATTCTTATTTTCGATGGAATCCTGTAATCGACAAAGAACATGCTGCCATGGACAATATTGCACCCCATAATATCGATTATCTTCTTCAAGTGGCGGATGATATGATTTCCAACAATCAACAGGCTTTTCACGATCTTGTTAAACGGCTTAAAAAACCTAAAGAAGATCTAATTCCCATTTATCAAACAAAAAGAAATAGCCTTCAATATCAA
>JAJZHT010000081.1 GCA_021804455.1 Pseudomonadota bacterium
AGGTTGAAAAGAAGAGGACAGGGCTATGGGTGCTGGCGACAATAACATCGCTGACCATATCTTCGTCTTTTATGGTCATCCCAGATCGGCCCCGTCCTCCCCGTCTTTGAGACCGATAGGTTGACAGAGGCACACGCTTAATATAGCCACCGTGACTAACAGTAATAACCATATCTTCCCGTTGAATCAGATCTTCGATATCAACGGAAGAATCGCCTTCTTCAATTTGGGTACGACGGGGAGAAGAAAAGTGTTCCTTAACTTCTAACAACTCATTTTTTAAAATTTCTAAAACCCGTTGACGTGACGCCAAAATTGCCAAATATTCTTGAATTTCAAGAACAATCTCTTGCAGATCAGCCGTAATCTTATCACGCTCTAATCCTGTCAGGCGGTGCAATCGTAGATCAAGAATAGCTTGTGCTTGCCCTTCACTAAGGAAATATTGTTCAGAACCGTGTGAATCCTCATCCACCAAGGCTATCAATGGCTCGACAACCTTCGCATCCCAAGGTTGCCTCATCAATTCCATTTTGGCCTGATTACGGTCCGTTGCAGCACGAATAAGCGCAATAATGGGGTCAATGTTGGCCACTGCCACAGCAAACCCCAATAAAATATGGGCTTTTTCACGGGCTTTTCCTAATTCAAAACGCGTCCGTCGTAAAATGACTTCTTCACGAAAGTCAAGGAAAGCCTTTAAAATCTGAACTAAAGATAATTGTTCTGGACGACCATGAACAAGGGCCAACATGTTAAAGCTGATTCCTGTTTGAAGGGGGCTGTAACGATAAAGTTGATTTAAAACAACATCCGCTACAGCATCTCTCTTAAGCTCAATAACAACTCTGACACCCTCACGGTCTGATTCATCACGAAGATCGCTAATCCCTTCAATCGTTTTATCCTTAACCAATTCGGCAATCTTTTCGATCATCTTGGCTTTGTTAACCTGGAAGGGAATTTCCGTAATAATAATGGCTTCGCGATCTCCACGAATTTTTTCAAAGTGGGTTTTTCCGCGAACAGTGATACTCCCCCGCCCTGTGCGATAGGCTTCATAAAGACCACGACGCCCAATGATGATTCCCCCCGTTGGAAAATCAGGCCCAGGAACCAGATTTAATACTTGCTGCATCGTTAAATCCGGATCATCAATCAAAGCGCAACAAGCATCCAAAACCTCGCCCAAATTATGGGTGGGAATGGAGGTTGCCATTCCAACTGCAATTCCCGTAGTTCCATTAACCAATAAATTAGGAAAGCGAGCCGGTAAAACCTTGGGTTCCGTTAAAGTTTCATCATAGTTTGACTGGAAATCAACTGTGTCTTTATCGATATCTGATAAAAGAGTATGGGCCGCACGACTCAGGCGAGCCTCTGTATAACGTTCTGCTGCGGGTGGATCACCGTCCATAGAACCAAAGTTTCCTTGACCATCGATCAAGGGCAATCTTAAACTGAAATCTTGTGTTAAGCGCACCATGGCATCGTAAATTGCCATATTACCATGGGGATGGTATTTACCCATAACATCGCCCACTACGCGGGCCGATTTGCGATAGGGGCGATTGTAATCATTCCCGGCCTCTTTCATGGCGTACAAAATACGACGATGGACAGGCTTTAAACCATCTCTGACATCGGGCAAAGCCCGTGACACAATTACACTCATTGCATAATCGAGATAAGAGCGTTTCATCTCCTCTTCAATGGCGACTGGCTTTGTATCAGTCAAAGAAGGACTCGAGTTTGTCATAAACACATCACTTGGTAAGTTAACACTGCTATAAAGAGAGGCCATTCTAGCACTTTTTGCTGGGAAAAGGCAGTTTTTTCACAAAATCATTAACTTTTTTTTAACTTTTTCCCTTGATTTTTTTACCGAGAAAGCCATTTATTAAGAGTAGAGGTTTTTAATAAGGGGAGAGACAAAAATGGTTACATTTGTCGGTTCCGTGGATCTGGAGTCTCAGCTGAAGGAGTGTCAGCAACAAAAGCTTCAGATTGAACAAAAAATCAAAGAAAGACCCCATTTGACGCGTGGCGTTGCGGATTTTGACCTTTATCGTATGGAAAAAGAAAAAAGTCAAATCCAGGAACGAATCACGAAAATCAACAGTATCTTATATCCCAATATTATTGCCTAGGAAGCGTCATAAAGCCTCCATACAGGAGCCTATATTCAGCGTATCTTTCGTAGGTTAACCAAGATAGTCTATATAATTTAAAATTTTATGAGTAATGATCTGTTTAACCCCCTCATTAAGATTCTTTAAAGAACCTTCCTTGGCTTCTTCCTCTGCTTCATTCCTAAGTTTATCTAAGATAGCTTTCCATTCTTTTTCTTCATCCTTTGTGCGATTCAATTTATCCTGAAGTTCTTTCCACCTGGCATTGGTCTTTGCCACAGCAAAAAAGTGGGTTTGAATAAAGCCGGTGGCATATTCTTCTGTTGTTTGACTGATGCAAATTTCGGGATAATAGGGCTGCAAAGCTTGAATTAGCCGTGTTACTTTTCCTGTGGCGCATACAAACGATCCTTTCTCATTCATAGTGGCCAGCTGACCTGCTAGGCTTTTAATCCCCTCTTCCCTTTTATCGGTCAGTTGGCTGATAAGATACCAAACTCTTACAAGAATGTCGCCAATGGTCATTTGGTTCTCACCATAGCCGTACAGCGCATTTCTAAGATTATCCTTGGCTAGGTGTTTTATGGCCTCTAAGGCACTGTGTTTTTCCTCCGGTGAAATATCAAGAAGGACTTTGGTAGGAAGATTGTTAATGGCGTTAACAATCTGTTTTTTGACTTCGTCAAAGTTTGACAAACTTAGGATAACCTGTTTTTTCAGGAATTTCAAATTAGCCGTTATAGACTCTACCACAAGGGGATCATGAACATTCTGGCTATACACAAAGTTTTGTGCACGGTGAGCGGCAAGAGCCTCCCGATGGGCTTGCTGTTGTGCAGCCCCTCTCCGTTCTTCTGCTTGAAACCTTGCTATGTGCTCATGATGTTGATGGTATTCCCCAAGGAAAGTTTGAATATTGTCAAATGTCGAGTTTTGAAAAACCCCATAAACCATAGAACGGTTCAAAAGAGGAATCTCCCGATTGTTTAAATAAACTTGTATAACCTGGGCAATTTTAGCCTGAGCTTCTTTATCAAAAAACCACGCATCTTTAAAAACGCGAAGTAATTGAATCCGGTCCTCCAAAGAAAGAGGTTCCTCATCAGGACCTTGTAAGGGTGTTCTTTCACCGTTTAAGATAGTGCTAGCAAATGTTTTGATGACATAATAAAGATGGCCTTTGTCTCTTTTATGCTGATTATAATAAGTGTTTATATGACCAAGGATATCGGGTTGTTGCCTTGTATCCTTTCGGTATCGTAGATCATAGGTTAGGCAAGCCTGAATCAATTCATGAGGAAACCCAACCTTTGATATTAAATAATCAAATGTTTCCTTGGCGCTGCTTGTGTCTAATTTTCCGGATTGAAGAGCTTTAAAGAGTAAAGTGTTTAACGGATCCCAATTTTTGTCAAATCGTTTAAAAAGATTGATAAGAGAATCCAGTTTTGAATACGGTGGCATATTTGATACGTAAGAGGAAGCCATTTGATCCAGAACAGCTGATAAATTCATAACTCTTTTATGGTCTTCTCTGTCTTCTGATTTTTTTAAAACCCCTAAAAGAAGGTCCACGCGTTGCTCAAAAGGTATTTCGTTATTACGAACAAAAACTTCAAGGTCCCTTAATTGGATACTTTTTTGTGCATCATATAAAGGATCAGGCAGGGCAATAAAATCAAAACCATACGGTGTTTTCGTCCCGCTGTTCTCTTGGCTTTTTTCCCACTCACTCTTAGGGAAATTACGAAAACGAACTAACTGTTGATAGAGAGAGCCATCAGCATTTCTATAAAAAAGAATATTTGACAAAAAATTGTATTGAGAAATTTTAACTGAGAGATCGGAGTTTTTGGTGTAAGTGGTCAGACTTGTAATTTTCCCTTTCCAATCTGAATCAGTCTTATCCAATAGGCTGGCAGCCAAACCTAAAGTTTTCCATTGTTGTTCCGTTATATCAAGCAGTGGCTTCTCACTTATCTTGTTCAATACTTGTTTGACAATCTTTTGAGGGTTATGGGCCACAAAAAAACCAACGAAAGGTGTGCTTTTTAGATCATTTTCGTCTACAGTACATGAATCATACCCCTGTTGCAGAAGGTTCTGAACAACAGAAAGATGATCGGTTGGTGCCGATGGATTCTGGGATTGTTCTATCAAGTCTTCTTTTGGGATCTGAAAAAATTTCTGATCCTTACCAATGTCGCTCACTATTTTTCGTAAAGCGTCCAAATTCTCGTCAGGGTTGGCCTTACGAATTCCCCAGCACCCTGAAAAAATTTGAATTAACGCTTTGTCAATAAAGGCCGGAAGATAAGTCAACGGGTTGGAAGAAACGTAGGGATAACTTTCTTCGTTAAGCGCGTTTTGAAGTTTATCTTGAACATACTTTTTAAGACCGTTTAAATCTTGAACAATATCCACCGCTGTTTTTGGATGCTCGGGTTTGAATCCCAACTGACTATAAAATGTTTTCCAAGTTTGAAGGTCAGGTTTTAAAAATAATTTTTCTAAACCGCTATAATCATTTGTTAAAATAACCGTCACAAAATAGCCAACCGAAAGTTTTTGGAAATTCCCGGTGATGTTTTCATTTTTTACCTTTTCAAGGTATTCTTGGCCTGATTGCAAGGTATTGATAAATCGCAGGTCCATATCACGAAAATCTTCCCAAATCATGTGAGGGTTTCCCCACATTTCATCGTTTGAAGAATGATATATTTCGTCAGGAAGAAGAGCTTGCGAGAGAGCTTTTTTAAACGGATCCTCGGCTAAACCAGCATAGCTGGACCCAAGAGTTCCCAGAAAAAACAAAACACCGTAAAATACCGACTTTTTCATAGATTTCTAAAAAAATAAAAGGAAATCTCCTTTTAGCATACTAAATAACCCTTAAGAATAAGTAAAAAATAAAAACTGTTAAACTTTGGCAATTCTTAAAATATTGGTAACGCCTGCCGTGCCAAAGGGGATCCCTGCTGTGACAATGATGTTTTGATCCTTTTTGGCAAAACCTTCCTGTTGTGCCACATGACAGGCCGTTTCAATCATGTCTGAAAAGTGGTCTACAGCGGGGCTGAGAACGGCATGGGTGCCCCATACCAACCCTAAACATCGAGCTGTTGACAAATTAGGGGTTAACGCCAAAATGGGAGCCTTGGGTCGTTCGCGGGCAGCCCTTAGACACGTGAGTCCTGTTTCCGAGAAGGTGACGATAACAGGAATATCAATAATATCGGCAATTTGACGGGAGGAGGCGGTAAGGGCACCAGCAACGGTATGAAAGGGTGCGGGACGTGTGTCCTCCATCATTTGCCGATAAACAGGGTCTTGTTCGGTTTTTTGAATAATACGGTCCATCATTGCAACCGCCTCCACAGGGTATTGGCCAGAGGCCGATTCGGCCGATAACATCACGGCATCGACACCGTCATAAATAGCGGTTGCCACGTCCGAAGCCTCCGCCCGGGTAGGCGCTGGTGAATGTACCATAGAATCCAGCATCTGGGTGGCCACAACCACCGGTTTTCCTGCCTGTCGGCAATGATAGATAATGCGTTTTTGAAGACTGGGGACTTCCTCGGGCAGCATTTCTACCCCCAAATCTCCCCGTGCCACCATAATTCCATCACACAAATCAACAATGTCTTCCAAGAAATCCAAGGCCATGGGTTTTTCCAGTTTGGCCAAAACCTTGCTACGCCCTTGAATGAGCTGTTTGGCCTCTATGACGTCCTGGGGTTTTTGTACAAAGGACAACGCAACCCAATCCACCCCCAATTTCAAGCCAAACTCCAAGTCAAGGTGATCTTTCTGTGTCAAGGCAGAAAGAGGCAACATCACACCCGGTACATTGACGCCCTTACGGTTAGAAAGCTCCCCCCCTGTTATGACGCAGGTTTCCATTTGATGGGGCGTCACATTGACAACTCTTAAGCGCAGTTTGCCATCATCAAGTAATAAATCGGTTCCCCTTGTAAGGGCCTGAAAAATTTCTGGATGAGGAAGATAAACACGCT
>JAJZHT010000002.1:0-7910 GCA_021804455.1 Pseudomonadota bacterium
TCAGTAAAAAATACTTAATACACACAAGAAGCAACATACACACAAGAAGCAACGTTTGAAACAATATTTTCGCGAATTAACCTTTGGGTAAGGATTTTGGGGGTATGATAAGAAATAACCTAGGTGAGAAAACCCCCTTTTGAAAACAAAAACAAAGGGCCATAAAGAAAATTTTACCCACCGTTTTTGTAAGAAGGTGGGTGTAGCCCCCCTCCCGTTTAGGGAGGCAGTGGGCGGGGGGTGGCAAAAAAAGAAATTAACTTTTCCTTAACTTTGATGAATAAAGGGTTAACAGATTGAGTGTCGCCCAATAGTATAAATAAGGATAAAGTACGGAATTACCTACAGAAGATCTTCTGCGTAAATTCCAAGCAGTCACTTAAAAAGGGAAGAAAAAGAGACCTCAAAAAGGCCACAATGGCTTGCACAGAAGGTCTAGGCAGTGAAATCCGAAGATTATGAAGCGAACGTGAATTGTCCCTTGCCCTTCTTCTTAGCTTGGTACATAGCTTGGTCAGCTTGGGCCAGAAGGGCTTTATAATCTTTTCCGTCTTGGGGGAAAAGCGCAATGCCAATACTGACATGGATACGCAAATAACCATCAGGATGTCCATAAGGCGCACTCAGTCGATACAGTACTCGGTGGGCAATTTTTTCTACAACAGATCTGCTGTCGACTTCATCGATTAAAAGACAAAAACAATCCTCACACAAACGGAACACAGTATCGGTTTTTTTAAGACAATTTTTTAAACGTAAACCTACCTGATTTAACAGCCAATCTCCTGTTTGATGATTGTTTTGATCATTAACATCCTTAAAATCATCCAGATCCAAAAATAAAAGGGCAAAACTTAAACTTTGATAACCTGAACTTCGAATTTTCTCTTCGACCCGCTCTTGGAATAGTTGCCTGTTAGGAAGATTGGTCAAGCGGTCATAATAGGCCATAAAGGCCAATTCGACCTGATTTTCCGTTTTATAAGAAAGTTCATTTTGGGAACAGTGCAGCTTAATAAAATTCCTAAAACGAATCCAAAACAAAGTACTGTCAAGGGCACCAGCATAATAGTCCTCGGCCCCGAGTTGTGCATAAAATTCCAGGTTATGACTTAAATCTTGCGTCAAAACCATGGTGGGAACTGAATTTAAGATTCTTTGATAGGGGCGATGGCGAAGAAAACGTTGGATTTCTCCATCCAAAGAATCACTATCAAAGCATACAGCATCAATTTTTCTAAAACGACCCATATCGTACAAGTGTTGATAATCATGGTGAACACTTACTTGGCAATGCTCGTTAACTTTTTGAGGAACTTTAAATTTGGGATTCCGCGAGATAAAGACAACATGAACAAGCGCCATAAAATTCCATTTATGGTCGCCCTTACTAAGATGACTGTGTGAATCCATTGGTTCAACCATCGTAAACCTTAACGATTTAAGGGTGGTTAGAATTAAACTTTCTATTAATTAGTCGTTTAGCTCAGATTCTTCAAGTTCTTCTTCTTCGTTCTCAGGATTTTCGGTATCATCGGGTTGTATTTGTTCTATAAGAGGCTCATTCTCTTCTTCGCCCGCGTAGCTTAAAGGGACTTCGCGGCTTATCAAAACAAGGCCTGCAATCAACACAATACGTAGCGCTACTATCATACTCTTTTCTTTCCTGTTAGAGGTCAGACCCCATCATAAACACGGAGAGTTCCTCTGTCTAGGGATCATTATTTAAATTTTAATAAATTTATTTTTTATTTGTAGTGTTGCATGGTTAATGTTTTAATGACTTTATGCCTTTATTTCACTATCGTGCTTTAAATCAACAAGGTCAGTATCAACAGGGGGATTGGTTTGGTCCCTCAAAACAACACCTTTATGAGCGTTTAAAACAAGATCAACTTCAGTTGTTATCGTGTCGTGATATTCCGGACAAGTTTATAGGTTTCAGCTTCTTTAGGCCCGTTTCTGGTAGGGATTTACAAGAATTTTGTGTCCATATGGCTCAAATGGAAGGCGTGAAAGTTCCCATTAATGAATCGCTTTTATTATTAGCACAGAATCATACGAAAAAGGCTTTTAAATCCGTTTTATATGGGCTTTGTGACAAAATGCAGCAAGGTTCACTTTTATCACAGGCATGCCAATTCTATCCTAAGATCTTTGATGGTATTTTTATTGAATCTTTTTCATTGGCTGAACAAACAGGAAAATTTGGCGAAGCCTTTCGAGCGTTAGAAATTTACCTAAAGAAAAAACAGGAGTATCAACAAAAACTGAAACAATCATTACGATATCCCTTGGTTTTGTTGGGAGGGTTTCTGCTTTTGATGGCTGTTTTAATGGGCGTTTTTGTTCCACCGCTACAACATCATTTACAGGAACTTGCACCCCATCATCGCTCTTGGGCTCTAGAAAGTTTGGTTTTCAGTTCTCTTTTCCTTGAAAGCTATGGTTTTTATGGTTTCGGTTTTCTTTTGTTAGCAGGGGTTGGATGGTACTGGCTCTGTTCTGTTTCACGTTCTTTTCGCTTTTTTAGTGATCAATTCTTTTTAACGGTGCCTGTTGTCGGGCCTCTTAGAAAACAATTTTTGATGAATATATTTTTGCAAACCTTGAGCTTACTGTTACAAGGAGGCGTCAAAGTCCTTCCCAGTTTACAACGGGCAACTAAGACTGTGGGCAATCTTTATTTACAACAACAATTATCTTTAGCCATAGAGGACGTCCAATCGGGGATACGCCTTTCTTTGGCTTTTAAAGACCGAAACTTAATTTCGTCTTTTTTATTCAGGTTGATCCAATTGGGTGAAGAAACGGGTAATTTGGCCTTTTTAATACAAGAAGCCGCTGAGACCGAGTTGGAGAATATTTGGAATAAAATAAAAAATATCTTAAATTGGATAGAACCAGGGTTGATTCTTTTAATGGGATCTTTGATGATTTGGGTGGTTGCGGCGACGGTGATCCCTCTTTACGGTACTTTGGTAGTTTTTGAAAGGTAATCAGCAAAAAGCATGTTTTTAAAAGTCAACCTAATTTGGCAAACTGTGGGGAAGAATTTGAAGGAGTTCTTGCAGGTTCTTTGGCGTCGTCTCTATGAAGTTTATCCGGAAAATTATTTCAGCCTGGTGTTATGGGAGACTTCCTTAAAGGTACTGCAATTTTCGGGTCAGCGCGTTGTTCAAGAAACAAAGATTAACCTTGCCCAGCAAAACTTTGAACTTTTGGCTAAACTGTTAGATCAATTTCCCGATTACCCCGTTCAAGTTATTTTTCAAAGTGATGAATTACAGTTTCGACTTCTTTCTTTAAAGACTGCAAAATGGTGGGATCGTCCTGTCCTTCTTCGACAAGCACGAGAAGGTGAATTTTCCCACGCTGATTGGAAGCAAATTCAAGCCGCACCTTGTGAAGTCGATTTAAACCGTTATCTGTTAATGGGGCTGCATCCCTCCAAGACTTTAGAGATATTGATCGAAAATTTAAAACTTGTCTCTAATCCTTTTGTAGGGCTTTATTTGTGGCCTGTGATTCTAGCAGAAAGTCTTTTTAAAAAATTAGAACAATCCCAACCAAAAGTTCCCCTGTGTAAATGGGTTTTTATTCTTCATCGACAGAATGCGGATCATTGGCAGTTGATTGTTTGTCAAGATCGGGGCATTCTTCTAACACGTTCTGGTACAATGCCCAAGAAAAACTCCAAAATAGATTTTGCACAAGAAATTTGGGCAACGCTTCGGTATTTAGGACGTAAAGATTACCAAGAAGGTCAACCTGTCAGCATGATTTTGAATGGTTTTGATCAGGAACTTGGCCTTGATCAGATTTCAGAATTACAAATAATAAAGCTGGAACCAAAATTTGACGAAAAACACAGAACTTTAGAAGGATTGTCAATAGGGCGTTGGTTTCTTTCCTTTTTACAAAAAAAACCTCACACTTTGATCGGTTTTCAAAGGTCAGAATTATATTTTCATCATCTGGCTTTTATCTTGCCACAAAATATTCTTCGGTTCAGTCTTCCTTTGACGATTGGGATGACCTTAGCTGGATTTTTTTTATGGGTAAGCAACGTTTCTTTGCAAAAGGAATATGTCTTTTTGCTACAAGAACAAATGAAATATGTCGTGCCTGAAGATGCCAATCAGAAATTAGAAACAGGACAGCTCTTTAAAATCTACCAGGATTTACAACCCTGCAATCCTGTTCCTATTTTGAGGAATTTTGTTGGAAGTATGTCACCTTATGCTGTGGCAACAGAAATCAAATGGACTTTACTTTCAGAAGAAAATTTATCGGCAGTCTATCGTTTTGACATGAATTTAGTTTTGGATTCTGGTTATTTTTCGAAAACATCGTTTGCTAAAAGGAAAATTCAAAGTCTTGAGGCTTATAAAGCCAGAATAGAAAAAACTTTTTTAAAGGTTGCAACACCCAAACACCTTAAATGGCAATCGGGTAGAGAAGCTTTAAGCTTGAGGCTTTTGGTTGATTACCAGCCAAAAACTAAAAAAAGAACCTTATCATGAAAAAAAATCTTCTTGGGGGTTGGCATTCTCTTTTAAGACCGTGGTTACAGGTGACCACTGGGTTGATGGTTTTTGTGTTATTGACAATAATAGGTGGATCTGCTGTTTTTTTGACGGTTCATCACAATCGAAGACACCTTACAAAAGAGATCATTGACCAAACGATCTTAAAAACAAAGGCTTTAAAACAAAAACATCAACAGCTTGAGGCGGCTGTAGAAAATATTCATCAGAATCCCCATCAATTTTCTGACTTCCAAAAGCGCCAATTTAAGGAATTTTTAATCCTTGAAGATGTTCAGACTAAAATTCAGCGTTGGCAGAAAGTTTTAAAAATTCATTCTTTAAGTTTAAAATTGGGAGGCCCTATACTTTATGATTCATCCCTAAGTCTTTGGAAAATTCCAGTAACCCTGAATCTTCAAGTTTTGCAAGATCAGCAATTCTATCAATTGCTTGAACGTTTGCAACAGCAGCTTTTGGGGCACGTTCTTTTGAAAAGCTTTTCTTTAAAACGCAAAGTGCCTTTAACCTCACAAATGCTGCAACAAATTCGTCAGGGGAAGAAGAATCTTCATTTGTTTGAGGGGCAAATCGAATTTGATTGGATTTATCGTCAAGAAAACCAAGGAAGTTCGCTAAAATCAAGGAATTTTGGATGAAGAAAAGCATTTGGGTTTTGCTTATAGGAGTGGTGATCTTAGAACCGGTATGGGCCGGTAGACCTTTTTCTTTAATGCTTACAAGGGCGGAACAAACAGCTTTAGAAAAAGCCTTAGGAATTGAAAGAAGAACAGGATCACCAAAGGATTATGACCCTGAAAGAGACATAATCCGTTTTTCACAGACATTTTTTTTATCAGCAATTTTATACTTTGCGCCTGATAAATGGACTTTATGGTTGAATGATCAAGTGATCAGCAATAGAGATCCCACAGAAGGGATGATTTTAAAAAGTGTACTGCCGGATCGGATCATTTGTCAGACAACGGGTGAAGAAAATATTGAATTTTCCTTGAAACCCAATCAAAGTTTTATTGTAGATGAGAAACGCGTTGTTGAAGGAGATAAGCGATTTTTAAGTTTATCTTCCTCTCAAGAAAAAGATAAAATGCAAGGAAAGGAAGAGGTTGTATCATGAATCAGATAGGTTGGAAATTTCCAAGTGCTTTGGTTTTAACAGCTTTGATAGCTGTGGGGTTGGCTTCAAGTGGCTATTTTATAGGTCGAGGTATTGAGAAGTTTAGAACCTCTGACCGCGCAGTAACGGTGAAAGGATTCTCAGAACGTGAAGTTAAATCGGATTTGGGAGAGCTTTATATCATTGTTAAAAATGTAGGCAATGATTTAGTAGAGCTGCAAAAGAAAAATGAACAAGATAAAAAAATCGTTATTGAATTTTTAAAACAACATGGTATTCAAGATGCCAATATAAGTATTATTAGTGCGGATGTTTTTGATCGCTTAGCACGAGAATACCAGGAGCAAGGAAAAAGTTCTGATTTCCGATACATTTCGACTACAGAACTGAAAGTGACAACCTCATCCACCGATGTGATCGAGGCAATCATGACGAAAGCGTCTGAACTTGTGAACAAACAAGTTAACGCTAGTCTAAGGCCGCGGTATTATTTTACTAAATTTGCGGAACTGCGTAACGAAATGATTGCAGAATCAACCACTCGGGCCCGAGAGGCGGCTTTACAATTTGCCAAGGATTCTGGGTCTAAAGTCGGTAGTATTCGCAATGCGACTCAGGGATTGTTTACTATTACCAGTGCCTATAATGAAAGCTATGACGAAGGTTCCAGCTTTTTAAAGAAAATTCGTGTCGTTAGTACCGTTGTTTTTAATTTGCTTGATTAGAAGAATCCATCACTGTCGAAGTGTGCAGTTTACAAAACGATGTCATTTTATAGAGGGTTAGATATCTATAGGGTTTCTTCTATACTGAAGCCAACTGAAAAACAGGTTTTCAAGAAAGAGAAAATCTGTTGTTGGCTGTAACTTTTTTGGTCACTTGGGCCTTTGAAAATTCAGTTGGCTTAATTACAGAGTTTAAGCTCTTTATTTTTGGTACAAGGACGTCCTTTTGTTTATAAGGAATAATGAGGTTTAGTAAGGAAGGGTGTAAAAGATTAGAGAGGTTTGGCCACAGAATTTCAGGCTTAGGAGAAATGACGGATAAATTAACCCTTTATTTATTAAAGTTAAGGAAAAGTTAATTTCATTTTTTGCCACCCCCCGCCCACTGCCTCCCTAAACGGGAGGGGGGCTAAACCCTCCCTCTGCAAAAACGTTGGGAAAAACTTCTCCCATTGCCCTTGCTCTTGTTTCAAAAAGGGTTCCTTCTATTACCGCGGTTCGATTTTATCTTATCTTCTAAAACTTACCAAAAGGTTAACACAAACAAGCAAAAACCTTGATTTTTGACGTTCTAAAACATCAAAAATTTTTCGCTTCCAATCAACAAAATGTTTGACGTTCAAGACGGTGTCTCAGTATTTTTTATAAAATACTTTGTCCTGTTTTTTGCCAATCTTTACTAAACGTTTCTACACCCTTATCCGTAAGGGGATGTTTTAAAAGCTGATGCAGAACCTTGGGTGGGATGGTTGCGATGTCCGCACCTCTTTGAGCCGCCTGTATCACGTGTAAAGGGTGACGGATAGAGGCCGCTAAAACCAAAGTATCTATGTCAGGATGCTGGGTGTAAATTTCACAGATTTCTTGAATTAAGCCCATACCATCATGACCCACATCATCAAGACGACCGACAAAAGGTGAAACAAAGGTAGCCCCTGATTTTGCCGCTAAGAGCGCCTGACCACTTGAAAAACAAAGAGTGACATTGACCATAATGTCTTCTTGTGTTAAGGCATAACAGGCTTTCAAACCCTCAAAAGTGAGGGGGACTTTGACCACGACATTGGGCGCAATTTGCGCCAGATAACGACCTTCTTTCACCATGGTTTCATAATCAACGGCTGTAACCTCTGCACTGACAGGTCCATCCACAAGGGCACATAATTCTTGGATGACCTCGCTTATGCGTCGTCCACTGGCGGCAATTAAGGTAGGATTCGTGGTTATACCATCTACCCAACCTGTATCCAGTAAATCATTGACTTCTTGAACATTTGCCGTGTCGAGAAAAAATTTCATAATATTTTTTGATTTTCCTTGTTATGGTTAAATCAGATGACAGCGGATTCTCAATAAAAATGCAAGTACAAGTTTTAACAGCAGGCCCTTTTCATCGTCCCTTTACCTATGAGACAGTAGAAAACGCGATCTCCTTTGGGCAAATTGTGCAGGTTTCTTTGGGAAAACGTTTGGTGTGGGGGGTTGTATGGTCCTTTGAAGGATCAACCAGATTTAAAG
>JAJZHT010000002.1:7920-13049 GCA_021804455.1 Pseudomonadota bacterium
CAAACGAGTTTGCTGTTCATCCAGTGGGTTTCTGACTATACTTTAATCCCTTTGGGGATGGTTCTAAAAATGGTTCTGGCTCTTCCTGCAAGTGAGCTGGAAAAAATGTTCAAAAAGCCGGACGTGTTTTCCCTGGAGGGTTACACGTTAGCTCAGTCCTTAACGTTAACTGATGCTCAACAACAGGCCAGTTGGAAGATTCAGGATTCTTTGGGCAGTTTCCAAGCCTTTGTTTTAGATGGGGTAACGGGGTCAGGAAAAACAGAGGTTTATCTGGATGCTTTAGAACCTATTCTTAAAAATCAAGGGCAAGCTTTAGTTTTGTTGCCAGAGATTGCTCTAACAACCCAATGGTTAGAACGATTTAAACGTCGTTTTAAGAGGGAGCCTGATTTATGGCATTCGGGAATCTCCTTAAAAATCAAACGGTTAACATGGCAAAAGATCCTGGCAGGGGGGTCAGGTATTGTGGTGGGTGCTCGATCAGCTTTATTCCTACCTTTTCAAAATTTACAATTGATTGTGGTGGATGAAGAGCATGATGATTCTTATAAACAACAAGAACAAAGCCATTACCATGCCCGCGATATGGCCGTGGTTCGGGCCAGGTTGTCAAATGTGCCTATTGTTTTATCGTCGGCAACACCGTCTTTAGAAACGGTCTATAATATCCAAAAAGGAAAATACCAAAACTTAGAATTAACAGAACGCTTTGCCGACGCTCTGTTTCCAACCGTGGATATTGTAGACATGCGCCAGCAACCTCGGCAAACTTGGATATCGGCGCCCTTAAAGCAGGCTCTTCAAAACTGTTTGGAAAGCAACCACCAAGCTTTGTTGTTTTTGAATCGACGAGGTTATGCCCCCCTAACATTATGTCGATCGTGTGGTTACCGTTTTATGTGTCCAGCCTGCGATATCTGGTTGGTGCATCACAAGCAAAAGAGAGGGGAACATTTAAGGTGCCACCATTGTGGTTTTCAACAGTCTTTACCAAATCTCTGTCCAGAGTGTCATCAGCCAGACAGCATGATTGCATGTGGCCCTGGAGTTGAGCGGGTCTCAGAAGAAATCAATCAACTATTTCCTTCAGCTAGGGTCTTAATCGCAACCAGTGACCATTTGGTCCAAGCACAAAGTATGGAACAGATGGTAGACCGTATTCAAAAGAGGGAAATTGATATTATTATTGGCACCCAAGTTTTGGCCAAAGGGCATCATTTCCCTTTCTTGACAGTGGTGGGGATCATCGATGCTGATTTAAGCTTGAATGGCGGAGACTTAAGAGCTAGTGAACGAACATATCAAGTGTTGCATCAGGTTTCAGGGCGCGCGGGTCGCGAAAAACATAAAGGTAAGGTTCTTTTGCAAACCTACCACCCTGATCACCCTTTATTCCAGGCTCTTCAACAGAATCGTCGAGATGACTTTTATGCTTGTGAATTATCTCAACGTCAATCCCAACATTTTCCTCCTCT
This sequence comes from Pseudomonadota bacterium, assembly GCA_021804455.1. Taxonomy (GTDB): domain Bacteria; phylum Pseudomonadota; class Alphaproteobacteria; order Paracaedibacterales; family CAIULA01; genus Finniella. Next base: position 9,399 of record JAJZHT010000002.1, read on the forward strand.
TGGATATTTGGCCGCTGTTTTGATAACAGGATTCAATCCACAGGTGTTGGAAAAATTTGTCTCTACGTGCGCGCGTTTGGCCCCTTCATCCAACGATGTTACGGTTCTGGGGCCTATACCCGCTCCGGTCGCCCGTCTTAAGGGTCGTCATCGTTGGCGTTTCTTGTTGAAAGCCGAACGTCCTTTAAGATTGCAAGCTTTTTTGAAAGATTGGCTGAATCATCCTCAAATTCGCCAAACTCAAGGCGCTCTTCGCCTTACAATCGACATTGACCCCTATACGTTTTTATAAAAAAGAGGCTTTCCTAACCTGGGGGGATTCCCCTCAAACAAAACCTCAATCCGCGAAATAACATCCAAAAACTTTTATAAGAGTTCCCTAGATTCTTGAAATCTTTAATGAGGAAGATTGAATTCTGAGCCGGCGGTTTTTATAGAGTTTTGCTCTCCATCAAAGTTTTTGTCCAGTTCCTCAAACGGGATAGGATTGGGTTGCCGTACCAGTGCAAATTTCAACACCTCGTCCACAGAATTCACAGGAATAATGGTCAAACCAGACGTTACGTTTTCGGGAATTTCTTGCAAATCTTTCTTGTTATCAATAGGAATAAGCACAGTTTTGATCCCCCCTCGATGAGCGGCTAAAAGTTTTTCTTTCAATCCCCCGATTTGTAAGACACGCCCTCTTAGGGTAATTTCCCCCGTCATTGCAACATCTTTGCGAACAGGAATTCCTGTAAAGGCTGAAACAATCGCTGTGCAAACGGCAATTCCTGCTGAAGGCCCATCCTTGGGGATGGCTCCTTCAGGCAAATGGATGTGAATATCCCGCTTTTCAAACAGACTTGCCGGCAAACCAAATTGATAGGAACGGGATCGAACATAACTTAAAGCAGCCTGGATTGATTCCTGCATCACATCTCCCAATTTCCCTGTAAAAAGGGTTTTACCTTTACCAGGTATAATAACAGCTTCTATCGATAAAAGATCTCCTCCAACCTCAGTCCAGGCTAACCCCGTTACAGTTCCTAGGGCATCCTCCATCTCAGCCTGTCCATAATGATAGCGAGGAATCCCCGCATAATGTTCTAAGTTGTCTAAACGGATATGAACGGTTTTTATATCTTGGGTCAGAATTTGTTTAATTGCTTTCCGGGCAAGATTGGCTATTTCTCGTTCCAGGCTTCGTACTCCAGCCTCACGCGTGTATACGCGGATAAGCTGCAAGATGACCGTATCATCAATTTCAAATTCACCCTTTTTCAAGCCATGGTAAGCCATTTGTTTGGCTAATAAGTAATTACGAGCAATCGCAACTTTTTCATCTTCCGTATAACCTGGAATACGAATAATTTCCATACGATCTAAAAGAGGTTGAGGCATCCGTAAAGTATTGGCTGTGGTGATGAACATCACATCCGAAAGATCATAGTCAACCTCTAAATAATGGTCACTAAAGTTGGCATTTTGTTCCGGATCCAAAACTTCTAAAAGAGCAGAAGCAGGGTCACCACGCCAATCACTGCCTAATTTGTCAATTTCATCCAAAAGAAACAAGGGATTGGATGTTTTTGCTTTTTTCATTCCCTGAATGATCTTTCCAGGCATGGATCCAATATAGGTTCTTCGGTGGCCACGAATTTCCGATTCATCGCGCACTCCTCCCAAAGCAACCCGCACAAAATCACGCCCTGTTGCCTGTGCCAAAGATTTCCCTAGAGAGGTTTTCCCCACACCGGGAGGTCCCACTAAACATAAAATCTGTCCTTTAACCTTGCCAACACGCGCTTGAACGGCCAAGTACTCTAGGATTCTTTCCTTAACCTTCTCAAGGCCATAATGGTCACGGTTCAGAATTTCTTCTGCTTGTTTTAAATCATACTTTGTCTTCTTACGCCGATTCCAAGGAAGAGCTAACAACCAATCTAAATAATTCCGTACAACAGTGGCTTCTGCCGAGGATTGATTCATAAGGCGCAGCTTTTTAAGCTCTGCCATAGCTTTTTCTCTAGTCTCTTTGGGGAATTTTGTGTTCTTTATTTTAATCTCAAGCTCGCCAATTTCATCCTTGCCATCTTCTCCTTCCCCTAATTCTTTGTGGATCGCCTTTAGTTGTTCATTCAAGTAATATTCTCTTTGTGTTTTCTCCATCTGGCGTTTCACACGAGTTCGAATCCGCTTTTCAACCTGCAAAACATTGTTTTCATTTTCAATATAGGCCAAAGCTTTTTCCAAGCGTTCATTAACATTCTTGATTTCAAGAAGAACCTGTTTGTCTGGAATTTTTAAGGAAAAGTAGGAAGCGATCGTATCGGCAAGCTTTCCAGGTTCTTCAATCTGATTAATTGTAACCAAAACATCCGGAGGAATCTTGCGATTCAGTTTTATATATTGCTCAAACTCAGCCACTACAGTACGGCATAAAGCCTCAATTTCGTCATTATTACGAAAAGTCTCTTCAATAATTTCGGTTGTAGCTGTCAGGTAGTGATCTTCTTCTTGATAGGCTAGGACACGGGCACGATGGGTTCCTTCTACCAGGACTTTGACGGTTCCATCAGGAAGTTTTAAAATTTGCAAAACAGTTCCAATGGTGCCAACGGTATACAAATCGTCGGACTCTGGCAAATCTTGAGCGGGTTTTTTTTGTGTTACAAGAAAAATCTGCTTATGATTCCCCTGCATCACTTCCTCTAAGGCCTGGACGGATTTCTCTCGTCCTACAAATAAGGGAACAATCATATGAGGAAAAACAACAATATCACGTAACGGTAAAACTGGATATTTCTTTCCAAATTCACTCATGAGATAGGCCTTTCTTTTATATATCTTAGCCACAGTCTAACACGCTAAAACTCTACAGACAAAGGATCAAGTGGTCAAATCTTTAAAACAACTTGTTTATAAGTGCGTTTCTTATGCTTGTTTTAATATGATTTTTTTTACAAACTTCTTGACAAAAATGAAAAATTTGCCCTATATCAAAGGTGTATTTAAAGGGGCTTATTATGAAAATCGCCAATTCCATTAAGACGTTAAAAAGTCGTCATAAAGCTTGTAAGGTTGTTAGACGCAAGGGTCGTTTGTATGTTATCAACAAACAAAACCCAAGGTTTAAAGCCCGCCAAGGTTAAGTTTTCTTGTTTCTTATAACCGGTCTTAAGGCCGGTTTTTTTAAGCATGACCGCTATCGATAGATAATACCATAGGGTCAACACCGATGGTAGCCATGGAGTTTCGCCATTTTTCGGACAGAGAAGTTTCAAATAACAGATTGTCATTGGCCTCAACAACCATCCAGTGGTTGTCTTGAACCTCGCTTTCTAATTGCCCAGGGGACCAGCCTGTATATCCTAGGCACACCAAAAAGTTTTGAGGCCCCCGGTTTTGCGATAAAGCCCTTAAGATTTCCAAGGTGGACGTTACCGAAAAATTTTGATCAACAGCAACTGTTGAGCTAATGAAATAATCATTGCTGTGCAGTACAAAGCCTCGTGTGATCTCTATAGGGCCTCCGTAATGAACCTCAAAATTTTTAAAGTTTTCTGCATAATCATTTTTTAAATGCAGCTGAACAACCAAATCTTTAAAGGTTAAATTAGGAATCTTTTTATTCACAATCAAACCAATAGCTCCTTGCGAATCGTGGCC
>JAJZHT010000002.1:13059-18808 GCA_021804455.1 Pseudomonadota bacterium
ATTGAATATCCTCTAAAAAAGGCATGGCTAGTAAAAGTTTTCCTGTAAAATAACTATTACGAGCTGTAGGGCGCAGATATCGTTCCATAATATTTTTCAAGTTTTGTTCCTCTAAGGCGTTTCTAAAGCCAGTATAAGGGGCGAATTCTTACGATACCTTTAATGATTCCTAAAATTGAAAATGAATTTAGCATGATAAACGGATTGATCTAGGCGTGCTCTTTTGCTACATTAGCCCAGTATTCGTCGCGGTCGTGGCGGAAATGGTAGACGCGCAGCGTTGAGGTCGCTGTGGGGGAAACCTCGTGGAAGTTCGATTCTTCTCGACCGCACCAGCTTAAAATTTTTAGAAAAAATCTCTTCAAGAAATGGTCGGGAAGAGAGGATTTGAACCTCCGACATCCTGCTCCCAAAGCAGGCGCGCTACCAGGCTGCGCTACTTCCCGAAGTTAATTAGGTATAACCCAAAATAACTAAAAAACCAAGAACTCTTTTCATAAAATGAAAAGAGTTTTCATCTGAATTCTATAACCATGGTTGTGGTAGTGGATAAAACCGAGAGCCAAAAAGTTTATGATTTTTGAACCAATCTAACTGAGAATGCAAATTTTCTTGTTGAATGAAAAGAGAGTTTGTATATAACCCATCATCGGTTAAAGGAATCCTGTTTTTATTAGAATGTTCTTCCCAATGATAAAGATTTTGTTCCAGCATCGCTGAAAATTGTCGAGCCTTTGCAACCCAGCGCCCAATTGCTTTTAAAACAACCGGCAACTCTTTAGGCCCTAAAAGAACCAAAGCAACAACAAGAATCAAAAAGGTCTCTGTCCATGCAACATCAAACATTGGACAATCTTTTCATACCAAAAATGTATATTGACTTTAAAACGAACACGGTATCATAACCGTAGAAAAATTTTTTTAACATATCATAGTGGCTCCCCGAGACGGACTCGAACCGCCGACCCAGTGGTTAACAGCCACTTGCTCTACCGACTGAGCTATCGGGGACCATGTGTTTGTATCTAGCACAGTCTTTTCCCAAGGGCAAAAGATTTTTCTGGATTTTAGCATTTTTTTCTTCCTTACTAGCCATTGAGAATCGCCATTTGATAAAGGAACTGTGATGTTAACCCCTCATGCTGTTTTGTTTGACTGGGACAATACCCTTATTGATAGTTGGGAGATAATCCATCACGCTCTTAATGAAACGTTCAAGTTTTATCAACGTTCTCTTTGGACTTTAGAAGACGTTAAAGTACGCTGCCATCATTCTTGCCGAGAGTACTTTCCCTCTCTTTTTCAAGACCAGTGGCAAAAGGCTGCCTCTTACTTTTATCAAAAAATTGATGCCTCTCACCTGGAACGTCTTAAAATTCTGCCTTATGCTGACGAACTTTTGAATTTCCTTTATCAAAGAAAAATTCCAATGGCTATTGTTAGCAATAAAAGAAGCGATATCCTTAAAAAGGAAATTGATCATTTAGGATGGTCGTATTATTTTCAAACAATCATTGGTTCAGGAGACGCAAAATACGACAAACCAAAACCTGACCCCATTTTATTAGCGATACATGCAATGGGTTTAAAAAGTTCACCTCATCACTGGTATGTTGGAGATACCCAAACAGATTGGTTATCAGCGTTTGCAAGTGGATGTCAGCCCATCGCGTTAGGCACGGATCCTAGGTCTTTTGGTAACCCTCTTTTTAACAGAATTCCTTATATCAAAGACTGCCAAGAACTTTCTATAAAAATTTCTGATTTTTTATAATTGCTCCTCACAAAAAATATAACGTAAACTAAAATAAAATTTTATAACAAAAGTAGATAATTTGAGGATTTATCTTTGTTGTTCTTTTTAAAGATCCACAAGGTGAAAAACCTAAAAAAATAAAGGAGAATTCATTTGGCTGCTGATAAACCTGTTAACATACAAGATGTTTTTCTGAATTATATTCGCAAAAACAAAACCCCTTTAACCATTTTTTTAATTAATGGTGTTAAGCTTCAAGGGATTATCACCTGGTTCGATGCAACCACAATATTGTTAAGACGTGAGGGACATTCGCAACTGATTTATAAACATGCCATATCCACCCTTATGCCACAGAGCCCCATACAGTTGTTTGATGCGCAGAATAACTTGGGAGACCTAAAAGAAGAAAATTTAACGAACTGATTGGCTCAACAGAAAGCAAAACGGTTGGGAAATGAGGAGCTGAGGTATGAACAAGCTACATTTTGAGTTCCCAATCGTCCAAACGGCGAAGTTCATCTCGCAAACGTGCAGCCTCTTCAAATTCAAGGTTACTGGCTGCTTGTTTCATTTGTTTTTCTAAAACAGCCTTGCGTTTAGCCAAATCTTTAAGATTGGTTGGAAGATCCTTCAACTCTACTGTTACGTAATCAGCTTCACTAACCTTTGCCAGAGCCTCAGGAATATTTTTTCGAACTGTGGTGGGGGTAATACCATGGTGTTGATTATAAAGTTGTTGTTTTTCACGGCGACGATTGGTCTCCTGAAGAGCGGTCTGCATCGAAGGTGTCATACGATCCGCATACAAAATAACACGCCCTTCGGCATTACGGGCCGCACGACCAATTGTTTGAATTAAGGAAGTTTTTGATCGCAGATATCCTTCTTTATCAGCATCCAAAATCGCCACCAAGCCACATTCCGGAATATCTAACCCCTCTCTTAAAAGGTTAATTCCTACCAGAATTTCAAAATTTCCAAGGCGCAAATCACGAATAATTTCGATACGTTCTAACGTTTCAATATCAGAATGCAAATAACGAACCTTTAAACCCGCTTCATTAAGGTATTCTGTCAAAGCCTCCGCCATTTTTTTTGTAAGTGTTGTTACTAAAACTCTGAATCCTTTGGCAATCGTCTTTCGGCATTCATCAATCAAGTCATCGACTTGATGTTCACAAGAATGAACTTCACACACAGGATCCATCAGACCCGTGGGACGAATCACCTGCTCAACAAAACAACCCTGTGTTTTTTGAAGCTCCCAAGGCCCTGGTGTGGCAGAAACATAAATGGTTTGAGGACGCATGACCTCCCATTCCTCAAATTTAAGAGGGCGGTTATCGGCACAAGAAGGTAAACGGAAACCATAATCACTTAATGTAGTTTTGCGGGCACGGTCGCCTTTATACATCCCCCCTAATTGTGGTATGGAAACATGACTTTCATCGACAATTAATAAGGAATCTTTGGGCAAATATTCAAACAAAGTGGGTGGAGGCTGTCCAGGTTCACGTCCCGTTAAATAACGAGAATAATTTTCAATTCCCGCACATGTCCCTGTGGCCGCCATCATTTCCAAATCAAATTGGGTTCGTTGTTGAAGACGTTGTGCTTCGACAAGTTGGTTGTTGTCCTCAAACTCCTTTAAACGAACAACTAATTCCTGTTGAATTTTTTTAATGGCCTGTTGCAGGGTTGGCCCTGGGGTTACGTAGTGACTGTTGGCGAAAACGGTAACATGTTCTAGATCAGCAAATTTTTCTCCGGTTAAAGCATCGATCTCAATGATTTTTTCCAACTCATCACCAAAAAAACTAAGACGCCAAGCACGGTCATGATAGTGGGCTGGAAAAATTTCCAAGATATCCCCCCGAACACGAAAGGTTCCTCGACCGAAAGCAAGATCATTCCTTTTGTATTGCAACTCAATCAGTCGACGCATTAACACCTGGAAATCGATACGGTTACCAACTTTTAAAGGAATAATCATTTCACTATAAGTGGTGACTCCCCCTATGCCATAGATGCAAGAAACACTGGCAACAATGATAACGTCCCGACGCTCCAACAAAGCACGCGTGGCAGCGTGCCGCATTCGGTCAATTTCTTCATTGATGGAAGCTGTTTTTTCAATATAGGTATCACTGCGAGGGACATAAGCCTCCGGTTGATAATAGTCATAATAAGAAACAAAGTATTCCACAGCATTCTGGGGGAAAAAATCTTTCATTTCTGTGTGAAGCTGGGCGGCTAAGATTTTATTAGGGGCTAGAATCAACGTAGGGCGTTGAATTGCCTGAATAACATGGGCCATGGTATAGGTTTTACCAGACCCCGTAACGCCCAGTAATACTTGGTCTTTTTGATTCTCCCTAACTCCTTGAACCAGCGCCTGGATCGCCTGTGGCTGATCTCCGGCAGGTTGGAAAGAGGAGTGAATCTCGAAAGCTTTATCGTTGCCTTCTCCTGCGTTATAAAGTAGGGGTAAAATAACGGACATAAAGCAAAATTCCTAGGGCATCTTTTGGGATTCAGCTCCTTGATGCCGATTAAACACGTTAGAATTCTACCTTACTTGATCCCAAGTCGGCAATATGCCGTAAATGCCATGAAGTCAACGGAATAAGGAATAAAGAATTTTTAATTCTTGACATAGAACGATCAGCCTTTCCAAATAGAGACCACACCCTTCAAATGATCTACCTTTATGACTCAGCCTTCTTCTTCGTTGTCGACCGTTTATTTGATTGATGGTTCTGGTTTTATTTTTCGGGCTTTTCATGCTTTACCTCCGTTGAAAAGTCCCGCTGGAATACCTGTGGGAGCGGTTTATGGTTTCTGTAATATTTTGTTGCGATTTTTAGAAAAACTGAATCATGATCACACACGTGATTATTTGGGAGTGGTGTTTGATGCAGGTCGCCAAACATTTCGTCAACAAATTTACCCTGATTATAAGGCTCATCGTCCCGAAGCCCCTCCGGAATTGATCCCCCAATTCCCCTTGATTCGTGAAGCTTGTCAGGTCTTATCCGTCCCCTTTATGGAAGCTGCGGGGTATGAGGCTGACGATCTTATTGCCAGCTATGCAGAAAAAGCAAAACATCGGGGGTATAAAGTAGTTATTGTTTCTTCAGACAAAGATTTAATGCAGTTGGTTGATGACCAAGTCACTCTTTTTGACCCTTTAAAAAGTCGACGCATCGGTAAGGAGGAAGTTCTGGAGAAATTTGGTGTTTCTCCTGATAAGGTCATTGATGTTCAAGCCCTTATGGGTGACAGTTCTGACAATGTTCCTGGTGTTCCTGGAATTGGGCCAAAAATAGCGGCGGAGTTGATTCAACAATTTGGCAGTTTGGAACAACTTTTGGTTCATGCTCATACCCTTAAACAAACGAAACGGCGCGAAAGTTTACAAACCTATGCCGATCAGGCCAGAATTTCTAAGCAATTAGTTTTGTTGCGTCGTGATGTGGATTTACCCTTAACCATCGACACTTTACGCCCCCAAAATCCCGATTGGCAAAGATGTCAAGATTTCTTTCAAAAGTATGGGTTTAAAAGCCTGATGAATCGTCTTAAAGACACGGGGCCTGCAAAGACTTCCTCGGTAATCTATGAAACTGTCACTACACTTTCTCAATTGCAAAAATGGAAGGCATGGATTGATCAGGCGGGATTGGTGGCGGTGGATACTGAGACCACAGGGCTTAATATCCAAAAATCTGATTTGGTGGGGATATCTTTGGCAACATTGGATTCAAACCAAAAAATTCAAGCTTGTTATATTCCTTTGGCTCACCAGGAGGAAAGTCCTCAGCTCTCTTTAGCGGAAATCATTTTAGTTTTAAATCCCCTTTTTCTGAATTACGGCATCTTAAAAATTGGGCATAATTTAAAATTTGATTTAGGAATTTTGCAAAAATATGGCCTTACCTTGGTGCCTTTTGCCGATACGATGGTTCTGTCTTATTGTCTTGATGCTGG
>JAJZHT010000002.1:18818-23660 GCA_021804455.1 Pseudomonadota bacterium
TGGCCACGGATTGGATGAACTCGCTTTACGGCATCTTCAATACAAAACTCTTTCTTTTGCGGAAGTCGCCGGAACAGGAAAAAACCAAAAGACTTTTGATGAAATCCCTATCTCGAAAGCAACACCTTACGCAGCCGAGGATGCTGAAGTGACGCTTCGACTGTATCAAATTTTATCTTTGGCACTGCAAGAGCATCATCAAAATACCCTGTATCAACGAGTAGAGCGTCCGTTAATTCCTGTTATCGTACGTATAGAAACAGCGGGTATTCGAGTTGACCCAGAAAAATTAACAGCCTTAGGCCGGGAATTTGCTGAACGTTTGGCGCTTTTAGAGCAAGAGATTTATCAACTAGCAGGGCGAACATTTAATGTTGGTTCACCCAAACAGTTAGGGGAGATTTTGTTTGAAGAATGGTCGTTGCCAGCCCCTAAAAAAACCAAGACGGGGGCTTATACAACAGACAGCGATGTATTGGAAGCATTAGCGGCTCAAGGTCATTCTTTGCCCGCCCGTGTTTTAGAATGGCGAAGTTTGGCCAAGTTGCAATCGACCTATGTCGATGGTCTTCTAGCGTCGATTAATCCTGATACAGGGCGGGTCCATACGTCTTTTTCCTTGGCGACGACCAGTACAGGTCGTCTTTCCTCTTCAGATCCGAATTTACAAAACATTCCCATACGCACCGAAGACGGACGAAAAATTCGTCAGGCTTTTGTTGCCGCACCAGGAATGAAATTGGTTTCTCTAGACTATTCCCAGATTGAATTGCGTTTGTTGGCTCATATTGCCAAAGTTGAACCTTTGATCCAGGCTTTTCAACAAGGACGCGATATCCACCAGATAACCGCCTCAGAAATTTTTGGCTTACCTTTAGATCAAATTGACAGCCATCATCGTCGTCAGGCCAAAGCCATTAATTTTGGTATTATTTATGGCATCAGTTCTTTTGGTTTGGGGCAACAATTAGGAATTTCAGGATCTCAGGCGTCTCAAATCATTAAAACTTATTTTGAACGTTATCCCGGAATTCAGGATTATATGGAACACTGTAAGGAACTGGCGCGTCAGCAGGGGTATGTTGAAACCTTGATGGGGCGAAGGTGCTATACGCCAGGTATTTTGGAAAAAAATCCTGCTTTAAGAGGTTTTGCAGAGCGTCAGGCTATTAACGCGCCCTTGCAGGGCAGCAACGCCGATATTATTAAAAAAGCAATGATCCAAATTGACACGTATCTGCAACATTACAAGTATGCCACACGGTTATTATTGCAGGTGCATGATGAATTGGTTTTTGAAATGCCTGAACAAGAAATCGAAGTTTTAATTCCCACTTTGAAGCGTCTGATGGAGACAATCGTCACTTTATCTGTTCCTTTGATTGTAGGGGTGGGTATGGGTTATAATTGGGATGAAGCTCATTAAGGGATGAAAAAGATGACAGAATCATGAAATTCTGCAGAGGATCAAGTTAATTCCCTCGAATGGATACATGGTTATGGACAAATTTTTTGATGTATTCCAGCAAAAAAGACGATTGCTCTTCTTCTCGGATTTTTTGAATAAGATGTTGATAACGTTCCTTTTGGTTAAAATCCTTCCAGGTGGGTGTGGTGGCTGGCAAACGATACTCATATTTAATCATGATTTCGATATAAAAGAGAGGGAGAATCGCCAAAAAAATAGCGACCTCATGTTCAAAGGTGAGGGGCTTAGAAGGGTTAAGGCCCATGGATCGACGAAGGCTTTCGATGTGGGTTTGCTCTGAAACTGTTAACCAACGATCAGGGCAGTTATGGTACTTTTTCTTGTTTCTAAAGTTAAAAATACCAAGGATTTTTAGCAATGGGGAGGGAAGTTCAGATTTTTTTAAGTATTTAAGAGACGTATAAGCAGGAGCTTTTTCAATCAGTTTTAATTTTGACCAGCCAATATCCGGTTTATAAAATAGGTCATTCATTGAAAAGTTTTGGTTCGGTTCATACTTCCAACCCAGAAAATCACAGATTTCTTCTTTTAATCGAGAGTATTCATGAATGTTGTGAGGATAAAAACGTAAATTGCACGGTAAATTCACAAGATGCTTAAATTTTTTGGGAACTATTAATTTTTCCTCAAAAAAAGGGTCATTGGTGCACCCTAACTGAGGAACGATAAAAATGAAAAGGGCGGAAAACCAAAGGTAACGAGACATGAAAAACTGCATTACAAAACATACCCTACATCATCGTAATAGTTTTTAATATAAAATTAAACAAAATCCATTAAAATAAATTTAGGATTGAATCCCCTAATCGCTCTTCGATAGAAAGGGTTTCAAAAATGCTGGAGCTTTTGAAAAACTTCGAAGATACTAAGAGTATGGCTTTTTTAAAAGGGAAAGGTATGAGGTTAATCGTTTATTTTACGATGTGGTTAGGCAGCGTTGTTTTATTTCCATTAGGGGGGGTGTTTGGTGAAATTGCTGCTCCTGCTCAAACGCCAATGCCTGTAAAAAATCTTCCTGACATTGTGTTAGGTGATGCCCATGCTCCTTTAACGATTACGATGTATTTTGCACCCACTTGTAATCACTGTGCCGATTATGAACAAACGATTTTGCCTGAGATTCGAAAAGACTTTATTGAATCAGGAAAAGTTCGTTTTATCATGCGTTTATTACCTTTTCATCGCCTTGATTATACGGTTGCTAAGCTTATTTGGAGTCGTGGTGAAGACAAAATTTTTGAGAATATCCAACTTTTCTTAAGCCATCAAAAGGATTGGTTAGAACCTGCTTTGGAAGAAGAAAAAGAACGCAAAAAACAATTAAAAGAAAAGATTGCGGAACTTTGTGAAGAAATGGGAAAAAATAGTCAAGAATTGATGCAGGATTTGTTTATGGATTTTGGGGATGAAGATGCCTTTTTGAAACTTTTTGCTTTGAAAAATGGTTTTTCTCTTACTGCAATTCATAAGGCGACGGAAGAAAACCCCCCTTTTGAAGAGGCTTTAACAGCCAATCATTTGCAGGCTTCTAAGGATTTTGGAAAGTCCTTAGAATTTGTGCCCGCTTTCTTACTCAATAACGTCAAGCAGGAAGGTTGGGTCAGACCTAAGCAAATTCGCAAAGCTTTGAAAAAAATATCCTAGAAAAAGTGTTTTTTGGTGTGATGATAGGCCCATTCAAACCAAGGAAGAGCGAGCTTTAGGTCATTTTCTTCCACCGTGGGACCACACCAAATCCTAAGGGAAGGGGGGGCATGCATATGATTAACAATGTCCAAAGCAGCCTTTTCTTGACGAAGGAGATTGGCCATAGATCGTAGAAAGTCCCACTGTTGAGCAGGTGGAAGATCTTTGAGAAGGGGAACTGTCAAACAAACTGAGACAGGAGAACGAATTTCATCCTTAAGTGTCATAAACTGAACCCAATCCGTTTTTTCAACCCATTCTTTGAGAAGAGTGTAATTGTTTTGACACCGCTGAATAAGAGTTTTGAGTCCCCCTATAGCCTGACTCCAACCTAAAATTCCCAAATAGTCTTCAACACATAGCATTGAAGGTGTGTTGATTGTTTCCCCTTTAAAAATTCCTTCCATTAATTGGCCGTTTTTGGTAAGGCGGAAAAGTCTTGGGATGGGCCAATAAGGTTGATAGGTTACCAGCCGTTCAACCGCGCGTGGGCTGAGAATAAGAACCCCATGGGCGGCTTCTCCGCCCAGGCCTTTTTGCCAAGAATAGGCAGTAACATCCAGTTTCGACCAAGGAAGGTCAAAACAAAAAGCCGCCGAGGTTGCATCACAAATGGTTAGACCCGATCGGTTTTCTGAAATCCAATCAGCATTAGGGATACAGGCCCCAGAAGTTGTACCATTCCACGTAAACACAAGATCCCGTTCTGGATGGTGTGCTTTAAGATCGGGAATTTCCCCAAAGTTGGCGGTTAAAGATTGTACATCCCCTAATTTTAATTGTTCAATAATGTCCATGCCCCATAGTTTGCCAAAGACATCAAAGCTTATAACATCAATACCCCGAGGTCCCAAAAGAGACCAAAGAGCACATTCAACAGCCCCGGTGGCAGAACCGGGAATAATACCCAGTCTGTAATCATCAGGAATCTTTAGAATTTGACGTGAGCGTTGGATCAGTTCGTACAATTTTGCCTTACCTTCTAACGAGCGGTGAGAACGCCCCACTAAGGCGGTTTGTAAATGTTCGACATGCCAATGGGATGGCTTGGTTGTGGGGCCGGATCCAAAATAAGGACAATTGGGCTTTAAAACAGGCATTGTTATCATAAACAGACCCCTTCTGCCTGCAATAATTTTTCTTTAAGGGCATGCCCCCACAAATAATGGCCAATACCTTTATTTTTGGGAAGGACACGGTGACAAGGAATAAACCAGGATATAGGATTTCTAGCAAGCGCTGACGCGACAGCACGAGTTTTCTTAACATCCCCCATCTGCTGAGCAAGTTCTTGATAGCAAATTGTTTTTCCGGAGGGAAGAGTTTGAAGATGCTGCCAAACCTGATGCTGAAAGGGGGTTCCTGCCAGAAGGGTCGGGATGGTTTTCCCGGTTTCCATAGAGTCCATTAAATGCCGACAACGTTGCGGGTTATCTTGAAATGCCGTTTCAAAAAGAAGAAGAGGTTGTTTTTTTTTCAAAAAAGCTGATTTTTCAAAACCAAGCCCGCATAAAGAATCCCCTAAAAATCTTAGAAGGATAGGACCAAAAGCAGAATCGATTGTACCACCTGATAAACCGATCTCTTGGCATAAGGTATCAAAGGCTTTAACAGAAAGGTAGCGGCAATCTAGAGAAATTTTTGGCATTATTCAACCATCTTGGGAA
>JAJZHT010000082.1 GCA_021804455.1 Pseudomonadota bacterium
CGGTGTCGGTCTAAAATCCAAGAAAGCAAAGCGACAAAAACAGGAAAGGCAAAGAAAAACATCATGGCAATGCCTGTACCTAAATTTTCAGCCGCTAAGAAATAAAATAAGGCGCAGGCTGCATATGTACCGCCGCCCAGGAAAAATAAAAGCCCAATAATAGGAAGGTTGAATTTATGCCAAGTCGTAGAGCGTATTACAAAGGGCATGATCAAAAGCGCTGCCCCCATAAAACGCCAAAACAACATATCATAGACATTAAACCCAACCTGTATTTGGCTGATCCCCAAATATCCCAAGGTTCCATATAAAACCCCTGAAAGGATTGCTAAAAACGTCCCATAGTTCGAGGGTTTATGGGGTGCAAGAGAAGGGTGGTTTGGTAAACCAAAGGAAGCTGTCAATTTTTTGCCTCAAAAGCCTTAAAAAAATTTCGGGTCAATAAAGCAAAAGCACCATTTCCCATGACATTGGCTGAAGTTAAAATAGGATCTTGCAGAATATAAATTGTTGCCAAAAGGCTGGTCATTTCTGGATTCAATCCCAGATAAGTTTGAGCAACCGGTAAAATCACAAGCACCCCTCCACCGGGCACGCCCGCACACGAAAATTTGGCTAAACAGTAATACAAAGTAAAATAAAGATAGTCATGCATTCCCGGTAAAGGTTGACCAGCCATCACCAAAAGGGCCAGGGATGTTAGGGCAATATTGAGGCCGTCACCTATCAGGTGAATATTAACCGTGGTGGGGATAACAAAATCTGCATAGGATCTATCCTGTAAATTCTTTTCTGTGGCCGCCAAAGTAACGGGCATGGTTGCTGCGCTGGACATGGTACTAAATCCTGTGAGACCGGCTGGCACCATTTCCCTGATAAAATTAAGCCAAACGGATCCCTTAAACCGTGCAGCCATTGCGTAAAGAAGGGCTATATAAGCAATAATTAAAAAACAACTTAAAACAAAAACACGGCCATAGTTTTGAACCAAAATCCCTAAAGACCCGTCCCGGTCTAATTTTAAGACAAACCCTAGAACATAAATAGGCAAAAAGGGAATAAATCCCCGTTTAAGTCCCCGTGTTGTTCCATCGCGCAAACGAAATGACCATTTTTTAACAAACTGCCCCAAAGCCTGAGAAGGAATTAAATTGGTTATAAGACCGATTGTTATACCAATCAGTAAGGCGCGGTCAGGCGATAAAATAGGAGGAATTCCTAACATCCAAATGGGATGAATGGCCTCTTGAGTGGTTACTAAAGAATGGGCAGTCATTCCCTTTAAAAGGGGGAAAGTAAACTGTGCCACTCCATAGGCTGTTAAAACGCTGGCTGCGTTTGAGATAATAACCAAAGCAAGAATTGCCATGATTAACAAAGGCGCTTGCTTTTCAAAAGATACTAAGGCTGCTAGCAAATAGCTGATAATAATAACGGGTAAAGCCAGCATCAATAAATCTTTGATCAAATAACTGGCTGTATAGATATAAGCCACCGCTTGGTCGCTAAAAAAATCACCAAAAAAAATTCCAATTCCTAGGCATAATAGCAATTGTAAAGGTAAGTTATTTAAAATTTTCTTTTTAAGAACGCTAAAAAAAAACATGAGCAAAGACTTATGGTGATAAAATAATAACAGCAGATCGAATGTCCTTGTCTTTGTAGCACAGGTGAGAATCAATCAACAACCCCAAACAAGATGGTTCTGTACAAGGGCGTCACATCGCAATTTTTTCCAACTCCTCGCCCAGAGGCACGCCTTCCGAATGGCAGAGGTGGGTAAATCCTTCCGAACATCCAGCTAGCGTCCTAAAAAACTTTATAAAACACCATCAAGAAAAGTTTCCTGTTTTTATCAAAAACCCTGGGTATCTTATTCTCTGCTAATAATTTATTGTTTGATCAAAATAAATGTTTATTTTATTAAAATTTGTTCTAAAATGGTCCTTGATAATTTTAAATCTTAACAAAGGGAGCATGAAGAGTGAACCTTAAAACGAAATTAAAAACAGGCCTTTTGGCTGTTTCGTTGGCGTTAACGGGCGCTAACGCTCAGGAAAAACCAGGTGGTTTTGATTGGCAAGACGTTGTTAAAAATTTTGCGGCGTTATCAACAATGCCGAATCCAGGAGTTCAACAACCCCAACAACCTCCACTTTCCTCGTCACAACAACCCCAGACCTCTCAATTCCCGGCCTTTGCTTTTATGGGGCCCCAACAGGAAGGATGGGGTCAAAGTCCTAATCCTAGTCAATTCCCAACTTTTGGAGGACAAGCACCTTCGATTCCTGTATCCTTTGGAAGTTTTCCTTCTATACCAGACCAATGGTTGACGGGCGCTGGTGGTCTAGATAAATCTAAGGCACCTGTTAATCTGACATCGACTTCCAAGGATTTAGGGGGGCTTCCTGTTGTGGACGATTCAAAGCAACAGAAATCCAAAAAACCCATTATTCTTTTGAATCAAGAGGGGCCAAAGACTCAAGATCCTCTTAAAAATGAACAACAAGCGGCGCCTGGACAAATATTTTCAAAGGGCAAACATGATGTTCGTTCCTGTTCCTGTAAGAAAGATTGTCCAGATTGTTGTTTGACTCCCGTTGATAACATGAGGTTGTTAGAACAATTGATTGCTACCCGAATCGATGGTTTCAGTCAGGCTGTAGAAATGTATTCACTCCAAGCCTTATTATCCAGTATGTATACTGGAAAACCGTTAGATTCCGAAGGTCAAGCCGAAGGATGGGCTTCCCTATGGCAAACCATGACACTTGACCCTCAAAGTGGACTACAACCCTACTTGCAACAACAAATCCATGTTAACCCTGTTGAATGTATGATTGCATTGTTGAGGCCCAAATTCGAATGCGATGATTTTTGTTCTCGGATAAAAATTGCTAATCGTTTTGTGGAAATGTTTAAAACGGTGGCCGCAAGAACAGAACATGTAATCGCAACTTTTAAGAATTGTGAAACCGATGGAACAATGACAATTACCAATATTTTACCTGAGGGAGATCCAGTTAACATTGGAGATATAGCGTCAACTGTATTAACAGGAACCGTCACAACGGACAATTTGGTATTAAAGGCAACTTTCCGAACGGTACAAGATTTATTCTGTAATGATGATGTTCAGGTTCTCATTAAGGCTATGTTGGAAACGGCACAAATTGATGCTGGTTTCAAAAAAGATCGCCTTGGATGCTGGTTGAAAGTTTTAGGGGACGTCTTACCTTATGCTAAGGGAGACTGTAGTTATGGGCTTCAAGAACCACAAGGAACTCATTTTGGAACAGCACCTCAACGATTGTCTTTGCGCGAGCAAATTGCTTTATTTATCGTCCAGAGCCACTTTCCTCAGATTCTGATGCAGCAGGGTCAAGGTGGGCCTGTGTTACCAACAATGATTCAGCCTCAAATGGGTCAAGGCAATACATCCAGTCAGGGGAAATCAAGCAATCAAACCCCACCCGTGATTGTAAAGCCGTTACCAAAACCTCAAGGACAACCAACAGAGCAGAATACCACCTCAAGCTTAAATCCAAATCCAAATCCAAATCCAAACTCTTACTAAATTTTGTAAGATTTTTTCAAAACCTTGGGATTCCTATCCCAAGGTTTTTTATTGAAAGAGGAGGAGAGCTTATCTTCACAACAAGTTTAGGATGCCTAGCTAATTTTTCCGATACCTGTTTCTTGGATTTTTTCAATCAATATATCTGTTGTAAAAACTACAAATTCTGAAGCAAGCGTTTTATCGGCCAAGGTTGTTGTGATAACTCTGTAAATTTGAAAGGGATATCTTCGGCCTCCCTCGAGTTGGCTGATAACCATTAACGCCTCTGAAACATTGGATACGGGCGTTGCATTAATCCTTAAGATGATATCCCCAGCTTTCAGGCCGGAAAGTTCGGCGGGATGTTTGGGGACTACAGCGCTTACGTACACCCCTTCGCCTGTGTACTTTGTTAAGGCGCGATGTCTGGGATTAATGTTTGAGATCTCTATTCCGACGATATTTCGAAAATCTTTAGAGGCACTGTTAACCGCCTCAACACTGCCGGGATTTAAGGTGCATGATACAAGACAGAAAATCGAGGTCAAAACAGTCAAAAATACGACTCTTCTTCCTAGAATGTTATTATTTTTCATTTTAAGTCTCCTCAAAATTAAGCTGTTGTTTCGTCGGAATAACTTTTAGAACATTATCTTTTAAGGTTTCCTCAATTTTATCCCCATCAATGGGGGCAGCAGGTTAAATAAGTACTCAAAACTCCCCTGTAGCCCCCTTTTTCATAAAACCAGCCTGGTTTATGAACTCTCTTTTACCTCGTATGGGAAGTGCTTGGAGCCATTTCACAAACACACTCTGTGCCCATGTTTAAATTTTTAAAGGTAACTTTGTAATCTTTATCAACGCTTAAATTGGCACAAGTCCCCCTAGGAGTAAGAGGATTCGTTCTACCCCTTATGAAAAATGTTGATTTTCCCGCCATTTCCTTATCCGTTACATCAAACGTAACCGTGGAAAGAGGGGCTATTTTAAGCTCTAACCAGTGCAAATCCTCGGTTAAAGCTCCTTCTGCTTGAATATATACGATCAACTCTTTGGCGTTTTCGTTCTTCACTTCCAATTTAGAAGCCAACAACGTGGATGACGTCATTATTATGAATAAGGCTGTGGAGATTCTAAAGATCCTATTTTTTTTTCATGATTTATCTCCTTAAAGATTTTAGGTATTGGACAATATATACCCTCAGTGACTATTCGATTCTTCCCACTTCTTTAGCAATATCAACAGCGGTGTTATAAGTCTTTTCTTCAAAGCGATTTAAGACACTCATAACATCTTCTGGTGCATTATTTTGTTTAGCTCTTTCGATGAGATCTTTCTTTTGTGCTGGTAAGTCGATCCCTTTCATATAACGTTCTACAGCGGCAGGACTGGCCTTTTCTGGGTTTCCGCGTCCACCTTCACTGCTTTTTTGTCCGCTAACTTGGCGTCCATCTTTTTTATCATCAGTAAACATTTTTGCCTCCCTTGAAAGTGTGCCTCGTTACCCAATCCCTGGTATTAACAAAGCATTTAACGTGTTAAAACAATATAAGAAAACCAAACTTGAGTGGTTTATTACTCTTCTTCGTGGTGGCTGCCTGCTCTGCCAGGACGGGAACGATGGGGTGCTGACCCTCCCTCTCGACCTAACTCGACATACCCTTCGTGTCCTAATTGTTCGGCACGAACTTCACCACCTTTGTGGCCCCTTGCTGCCATACCTTCGTGACCGGCCTTTTCCGCGCTGGCATGTCCACCTTTACTGGCAATTTCCTTGACTTTTTCAGTGGGCATAGAGGCAAATCCTTTTGCAGCATGAGGACTATTTTGAGAATCTTTTTGAGGGGATCGATTTTTAGTAGTCATCGCTGTTCTCCTTAATTAAGAGTAAAAATTAAGCTTAAAGAAAACTGAACTTATTCAATCTTGAGCGCAATTATTGAAGTTTTATATTTACTGACGCGGCTAAAAAACAAAAATTATTGTTAATTCTATGAGTCTAAGCAGTTATACGTTAAAGTTTTATCTTAAAATTGCTGCCACGTTTTACAAGCTCAGTTTTAGAGCTTTTATAAGGACATCTTTTGAATAGCAAATAATAACTTTAAAAAACAGGGGAATTTCTGGGAGGGTTTCAACCCTAAAGAGAATATTCGTTTTGAAAAATCTTAAAGGAGGGATTATGCCAACCTTTGTTAATCGAGGGTTAAAGATCTTTAGATTTTTTTTTGTTTTTCTAAGAATTCTTGGATTCCCTTGAGTTCTTTTGCAGTTCTAAAGGGGATAGCATCTGTATCGGTTAATTCCAAATTTAATTCTTTTCTGAGTCGATTTCGTAAGGACTTTAACAAGGGGTCAAAAGGGGCATTTTGGCCAAGAATAAGATGAAGTTTGTCAATTTCTTCTTTGGTTCCATAAAGTTGTATCATAGCAATCGCCTCTTCTAGATTTTTTTGCAGCTCGAAATTTTTTTCATTTTCTGGATCACGAGCCACGCCCATGGCAATCTGCCTATAAACATTGA
>JAJZHT010000083.1 GCA_021804455.1 Pseudomonadota bacterium
AAGCAGAATAATAATAAAAAGAAGAGAAAAAAGCCAATAAGAAATTAAATACTTTTCTTCGCATAGTGGTCTTCCCTAAACTCAATAAAAAGAGAGTATTAAAGAAAGTGTACCACAGAAAAACAATATTATTTAAAATTTATTACAAATTGAATACAAAATTAGGACAAAATCTCCTTTCTTCCTAAAGAATGATAGTGGATTCCCTGCATTTCATAAGTCTTATAAATGTTACGAAAATCAATTAAAGTCGGAAGAGAATGTGCCGAAGTTTTAAGCAAAGACCTGGTCTTTTCTAAATCAAGAGCTCGAAATTCATTCCATTCGGTTAAAATAACAGCCGCTTCAGACATCTCCATAGCCTGATAAGGATTAGAAGCCCACTCAACCTCTAACCAAGGCTCGCCCAACAGAATATCAATATTTTTCAAACGATCCGCCCCCTTATAATACAGGGGATCATAAACTTTTACCTTAACACCTGCTTTTAACAGGGTTGGAACAATAACCAAACTTGCAGCATCCCTTAAATCATCGGTATTTGGTTTAAAGGTTATCCCTAAAATGGCTACCGATTGGCCTTTAAGCTCCCCGTTGGTTTTTAAAACAGATAAAATACGATTCGCCATGTTTTTTTTACGGTTATCATTCGCTTGAATAACCGCATCAATAAGGGTGAGAGGAGATTCTTTGTCGTGTGCGGTTTTACTAAGGGCTAAAGTGTCCTTAGGAAAACATGACCCACCATATCCAGGCCCAACATTTAAAAATTTTCGACCAATTCTGCCATCCAAACCTATGCCTTTTGCCAACTCTTGAACATCGGCATCCACCTTTTCACACAAATCCGACAACTCATTGATAAAAGCTATTTTCATAGCAAGAAAGGCGTTAGAAGCGTATTTAATCAACTCTGCCGTTTCGATGCTGGTAAAAACAATCGGGGTTTCAATAAGATAAAGGGGGCGATACAGGTTTGATAAAATCTGATGAGCTTTAGAGCTGTTGGTCCCGATTACCACCCGGTCGGGCCTCATAAAGTCATTAATTGCCGAACCTTCCCGCAAAAACTCAGGGTTCGAGGCTACATCAAAATCCACCCCTTCTTTTAAATCAGGGCGCAAACGTTGAATAATCTCGGCTACGTGACGACACGTTCCAACAGGTACGGTGGATTTTGTAACCACGACCGTATACGGTGTTAAGGCGGCAGCAATTTGTTGGGCTGCCTGAAAAACATAGCTTAGGTCCGCATGACCGTCTCCTCGGCGAGAAGGCGTTCCCACAGCGATCATGACCACTTTAGCCCCCGAAACAGAGTCCGATAAATCGGTTGTAAAACGTAATCTTCCCTTTTCACGATTTTGTTGCACCAAAGACTCTAATCCCGGCTCATAAATGGGGATTTTTCCTTGATTAAGGGAGTAAACTTTTGTTTCGTCGGAATCGACATTAACAACATCAAAACCGAATTCTGCAAAGCACGCTCCGCTTACCAGCCCAACATAACCCGAACCAATCATGGCAAGGCGCATATAATGTTATCCCAATGTTAAAAAGAATATTTTCCAAGAACCGTCTTAAGATTCAACCGTAATTCGGGACAAGAGGCCGCAAAGGCAATATTGGCCTCTAACCACCCCTCTTTCGTACCACAATCAAACCGTTGACCGCTATAACGAAATCCACAAAGAGGTTTTTCGGGGATCATTTTTTGAAGGGCGTCCGTTAATTGAATTTCTCCACCCGCCCCAGGATGTTGCTTGTGCAGGTGGTGGAAGATTTCTTTTTTTAAAACATAGCGACCAATAATCGCCACCCGTGAGGGGGCCTTTTGGATATCGGGCTTTTCAAAAACCCCATCAGCATAGACTTTTTGACCTTCCTCTTTGGAAATTTTTAAAATGCCATAACGATGGGTCTGGTCATAAGGAACATCCATAACCCCTACCATATTCCCCTGTTCCTTTTGATATGCATTCAACATTTGTTTTAAGCAAGGCTCTCTTGATAAGACTAAGTCATCGGCCAAAATAACAGCAAAAGCTTCTTCATTCACCAAAGCCTCCGCACACAAAACAGCGTGCCCCAGTCCTAACGGCGCATGTTGGCGAATATAAATCGCTTGCCCTGGTTCAAGACGCAATCCTTCCAAAGCTTGAAGTTCCTGGTCTTTTCCTCTTTTTTTTAAAATAGTCTCCAAGGTTGGTGAAGAATCAAAATGATCCTCGATGGCAGACTTTCCTTGCGAAGTCACAAATATAAAGCGCTCTATCCCTGCTGCTTTCGCCTCCTCCACCGCATATTGGATAAGCGGTTTGTCAACCACAACCAACATTTCTTTGGGGATAGATTTGGTTGCTGGAAGAAAACGACTTCCTAAGCCCGCAACAGGAAAAATACATGTTTTAACTTTTTTCATCTTAGGCGATCTTAGAAGCTTTGCTTTGCAAAGGAAGCTGGATCATTTCCATTAAGGCCGCCAGCTCTTGTTTGGCAGCAATATGAGAAAGGCTTAAAGAAACATTGGTTTCACGAAGATCCAATAAGGTTAAACCGCTTAAAAACAATTCACGAAAAATAACCCGTTCCCCAAAACCATCGACCAATCGAAAGCCTATCCTTTTGGATAAGGCCTTTAGAACTCGTTCCATCTCCTCTTTGTTGCGTGAATAAAGGCTGCTAAGGCGATTTCGCATCACAATCCAGTCAATGGAACCCCCATCTCGTATAGCACGCTGTTTTTTTTGTTCCCAAACCATTTCGGCATAGGTACTGGGTCTTAAAATATCCAAGGAATCCGGGGTTACGCGAACCAACATATCTAAATCGATAAAACTGTCATTAAGGGGGGTTATCAAGGTATCTGCGTAAGAATGAGCCAACCGCGACAGGAAACTATCGCTTCCAGGAGTATCAATTACAATATAGTCAAAATTTGAGAAACCTTTCATGTGGTTTTCAAAGACTTCTTTATCTTGGTTTTCTGCCTCATCTTGATTAGAAAGTGTGCTGCGAAAAATAGCTGAATGTTCAGAAACAGGTAAATCTTCCTGAGTATTTTTTAGGCGCGCTTTGCGATTCTCAACATACCGCGTTAAAGTCCCTTGACGAGCGTCAATATCCAAACTTGCTACTCGAAAGTTTTGTCGCAACAAATAAGTAATCACGTGCATAGCTGCCGTTGATTTTCCAGTTCCTCCCTTTTCGTTTCCTAAAACGATGGTGTAAGGTTTTTGGCTCATAGATATTTTCCTACATTTCTTATTGACGGTATCTTAGCGTAAAAAATACGCCATTAAAAATATTGTTTTATAAGAAGGTGGTAAGATGATGTGGGAGGGCCTAAAAACAGGGATAAAATTTTTTCCACACAGTTATCCACAGACTTTAGGGCCTGAAAAAGTATTTTTAACAAAACAAAGTCTAGAGTTTAGATTTTTTAGTAACAGCCTGTGAACAGTTAAAAGCCTTGTGGATAAAAGCGTTAATAAGTTTAGGTTATAAACAGGGGGAGAAAATATTTCTTATTAAGGGTTTTTATTAACGGGGCTTAGATCAAGTTTTCAACAGAGTTATCAACACCCACGGAAATTAATAAAAAATTAACTAAAATGTTAAACAATAAAAATATAGATAATTTTTACTGTTATTGTTAGCTGATGAATCTTCTCAAACTTGCCGCTACTTTGTTCCTTATAATCGGATTTTTTGTTACGTCAGGATCCGCCAGCACAACAGTGTCAACCACATCAAACCCAACGTTTAATACAGCGGTTTCTAACGTTGCCAGTATTTCACCCTATACGATTAATTTTGACAATACATCCCCTGCAACCCTGGCCATTTCTTCTTCGCCAAATATAATGAACTATGGTGTGCCCTTAACTCTTACAATTGGGAATACCTCTTCAAGTGCGCCCGTTACACTTCAAAAATCCTCTTCTTCGCCTTTTGTGCGACTTTTATGGAAATCAAACGCTAGCCTAACCCTTAATGTGCAAAATCTTATTATTAATGGCTTTACTTCCGCCAGTAGTACCAGCAGTGGTGGTGCCATTTATATTGATTCCAGCGGTAATTATTATACTTTAAATTTGAATTGTGTTGGCGATACAACATTCAGCAATAACAGCATCAATTACAATAACGGCAATGGTGGAGCCATTTCCGTTAATTACGGGGATTTCAATTTAACTGGAACGAATCCATTAACTTTTTCAAACAATAAGTCGGGTTCCAGTACAACAGGAGGGGGAGCCATTTACGCCTGGGGCACTATTAATCTTAACAGCAGCGGTCCAACCCTTTTTAAAGGTAACCAATCGCCCAGCGGAGCAGGCGGTGCCTTGCGATCTAGCGCTGTTCTTATTCAGGGGAATGGTCCTGTTACCTTTGATAGTAACACAGCTTTGAATGGGGGAGCTATTTTGACGCGTGGTGGTAATGGGGTGACTATCAACAGCTCTGCAACCACAACCTTTACTGGTAATAGAGCAACCAATGGAAGCGGAGGAGCAATTTATACCGCTTTAGCGGATATTCTTATTAAGGCTTCAGGCGATACGGTTTTTGATGGCAATACAGCCACGAATAATGGTGGCGCCCTTTACAGCGAGCGAAACGTAACCCTGGATGGAGCAGGCCAAAAAACCTTCCAGAACAATAGCGTTGCCAATGGATCAGGAGGAGCCATTTACGCGGGAACAGGGATGATAGTCCAAGGCCAAGGAACTACAATCTTTGATCAAAATCAAGCCACTAATGGAGGAGCTATCTATACACCTAGCACGGTTACTTTAAGTGAGGGTGAGAATACTTTTAGCGATAATAGTGCTACCAATAATGGTGGTGCTGTCTCAGCGGGTAGCCAAGTGACCTTAACAGGAGATACAAATTCTACGTTTTCTGGTAATAGTGCTACGAATAATGGTGGCGCTCTTTATTCTGCTCAATCGGTCACTCTTAGCACTACAGGGACAACCACCTTTCAAAACAACAGCGCTACTAATGGCGCGGGAGGGGCCATTGATGGCGTAACAGGGGTGATCCTACAAGGAACAGGCCCAACTGTGTTTGAACAAAATACAGCTGCAGCCGGAGGGGGAATTTACTCAGGAGCTGACCTTTCTATAAATGGGGATCAACCTACAAGTTTTACGAACAATCAAGCAAGCCAAGCAGGGGGAGCTCTATACACAGCAGCGAACATAGATATTGCTCCTCAAACACCAACAATTTTCACCCATAATACAGCTACGATCAGCGGAGGTGCTGTTTGTTTATCGTCAGGTGGAAGCGGTTCTATTGACAATGCTGAATTCGACGGAAACAGCTCCGGGAATTATGGTGGAGCGATCAGCCAAGAAAACCCATCATCTACCAGTCTTTTAACCCTTGCCAATACAAGCTTTGACAGTAATACAGCCAGTAACCTGGGGGGGGCTATTTTTTCGCGATCCAATCTTACAATCACAGATTCTACATTTACCAACAACACCGCTGGACAGTCAGGAGGGGCCATTTTTATGGGAAATGGGGCGACCCATTCCACTTTAACCTTTGATTTATTGAAAGATATAACTTTTAACCCTTCTTCTTCTCTGCCCTCTGGTTATTTAGGTGATAATGATATGGCGTGTTATAGTAATGGTTCTCAATTCGTGAAAACCGGTTCTGCCGATCTTATTCTGAATACCCAAAATTCAGGATGGATTGGGTCCACGACAGTGCAGCAGGGGGCGATGATTGTTGGCCAATCATTAAGCAACAGTACGGCTACATGGGGCAGCAGCACGGCTCCTTCTCAAGCTCTTGTTGTGGAAAATGGTGCAACTGTTGGTGGATTTGGAACTCTTTATACTACAGGCGCTACCTTTAATACAGGCAGTACATGGTTGGTAGGAATTAGCCCTGACGGTCAATCAGGACATTTAAATTCTTCTGGCTTGTTGAGTTTTGCTGCAGGATCCACTCTTTATGTTCAGCCTGTTTTGGGGACTTATGATCCAAGGTCTTATATCTTGGCAACAGCATCAGGAGGT
>JAJZHT010000084.1 GCA_021804455.1 Pseudomonadota bacterium
GGTGAAAATCTTTACCTTCGTTATTTAGCCTGTGCCGATGCTTTGGTTGTCACAGGGGATTCAATTAGCATGATGTCCGAGGTTTGCATAACCGGTAAGCCCGTTTATATTTATGAAATCTCCCATAAAAGTCAGCGGTTACATCGTTTTTTGGAAAGTCTCTATGAAGGAAAGTATGCTTGTCCTTTAACGCAAGATTCTGATTGGAACTGGCAAGGAAATCGTTTGGATGAATTGGAGCGTTTAAAACCTTTGATAAAAACGCAGTGTGAAGGCCTTATAAAATGAATACAAGGAAAAATCCTCGGGGATTCCCCGAGGATGGGATCTCAGAAACAAGAGACTTTTTAGTGATGGTGCAACCCGGGATAATAGTGGGCTAAAGCCTCTTTTAAAATACACGCCTCTTCTGTATTGCTTAAATTAGAAAGGGCACAGGCAAAAAATTGGGCAACACTGGGGTTACGATCATACTGCAGGGAGGATACCAGCGTGTTTAAAGCCTCATAGGTATTGAAAGACTTCTGCAGAAAACGCCGGGCTCCAAAAGCAGCCTTTCTTTTGAAATCTAATACAGTAACTTGCAAAAGAGGAGTAACATCCCCTTCCTCGGTTGCCAGGGTCGTATCATCTGTTGTTAAATCAGTAAGCAAAGATCCGGGGGACACTTGGGTGTAAATGGCTTGATAAAGACCTTCAGGAGTATCGTATAAAGTACTACCCATTAATACAGCTCTGAGAGCAGAACGTCCACACTTTAAAGCCTTTCGTATAAAATCCAGCTCGGCTCCTCTCATATTCTCAACGCAATTAAGACAGTTGGTGTAATTGGAGGCAAGATAGGCCTCTTCTGCAACCACTTCTGCGTCATAAAACGCAAAGGCTGGGACTGCGAAGCCGATGAATCTTCCACGAACAGCCCTAAAATTGTTCCAATCTTGACTGTTAGCAATAATGACTTCCATTAAGGTTTTGGCCACATTGAGGCGTGACTCTAAAGAGGTTTCACAGCCCGTTGATTGACACCCCAGAAATAAAGGAGAGGCGTAAAAACCACCCATAAGACCCGCCAGAACATTTCTAGCCTGTTCGGCTTCTGAACAATGGCCATAAATGGCAGCATAAGAAAGAGCGGACGCCTTATCTTCTAAATTCATCTGAGAAGATAATTGCATAAGCAGAGAAGCTGTACCACAGGATGCCTCGTCCGTCGCTAAGAGAGCTTTTAAGCCTTCTGCATAGATTTGTTGCACCGTTGCTGGCTGCCCCTTAAAACATCCAGGTTTTTGTAAGGTATCAAAACAAACGGTTGTAAAACGGGTTTGGCACGGTTGAGACGGACGAGGACAAGGATCATTTTGATCACAATCTTGCGCCGATGCCGGGATAGAGCCAGAGAAACCTAAACATAATAACAGAGCCCCGGCTGTTGATTGAAGGTATTGACGACAAAACTTCATTACTGACTCCTTAATAAAATGTTATCGGTATTAATCTAGGGACAAAATATTAAGGAAGTTTTAAAAGACAAAGAGTCTGGGCGACAAAAAAATTGACAATCTTGATTTTTTGTGATGTTTTTAGGGCAAATCTAGGGTCAAAAGAGGCAATTTTTGCAATCCCGGAAATTTCTTTTTGTTATTTTAATTTTGGCTGTTTGCATCACTCAATTTGCAGCAGATATTTATTCCCCCTGTTTATCGGCGATCTCATCAGCCTTTGGCACCCCTGTCCGCTATGCTCAATGGAGTATGTCGATTTATATGCTTGGCGTGGCAGTCACTCAGCTTGTTTATGGCCCCGTTTCTGAAGGGGTTGGCAGAAAACTTCCCATAAGCTTTGGACTCCTTTTGATGACTTTGGGAAGTTTTGTCTGTGTTCTTGCAAACAGTATTAATATTTTGATTGTGGGCAGACTGCTTCAAGGGTGTGGAGCAGGCGCTTGTGCCTGTTTGTGGCGCTCTGTTTTTCGGGATATTTTTACAGGAGAGGATTTGGCCAGGTATGGTTCCTATCTTGTAATTTTTATCATGTGGATTGTTCCAACGGCTCCCTTATTAGGGGGATACTTGCAAGATTTTTATGGATGGAAGGCCAATTTCATTTTTATGGCCTTTTATGCCCTGTTGGCGTGGATCGGAATTCATTATGGATTTCAAGAAACCAACCCTCATCACCATATTTCCAAGCTTTCTTTAAACATAATTGTGAATCATTACAGCACTTTATTAAAAAGTCCTCTTTTTATGGGGGTGGCTTGCGCGACGTTTCTAAGCTATGGGGCTTTTTTTTCGTGGTTTGTCATAGGACCCGTTCTTTTAATTGACAGGCTTGAATCAGTGCCTCGGATTTTGGGTGGATAACAGCCCTCGCGGGGGGAGGAGCCTATGCTCTAGCAGGTTTTTTAAACGGACGATGGGTTAAATTTTTCGGGATGACGTTCATGCTGCGTTTAGGGTGGGGAATCATGGCAACAGCATCTTTGGTTATGATGTTTGGACATTGGGTTCTAGAAATGAACGTATGGAGCCTTATGTTCCCGGTGGTCTTATTTTATTTTGGTTCCACGTTTATTTGGCCGAATGCTTTTGCCATGGCTTTTACGCCCTTTGGCGAAATAGCGGGCTATGCAGGCGCTTTGTATGGGTTTATGCAAATTTGTGGTGCTGCTGTAATCTCGGCACTTGTTGCTTACCTGCCCAACAGCAATCCCATGATTTTTGGATTGGTTATGCTTTTCAGCTCTTTAACAGCATGGGGTGTTTTTGAAACAATCTCTGTTAATGCCAGAGTCTTTAAGCTTAAGCGGCTTTAATTTTGGTAACGGTTGTGGTTGTGCTATGTCCCGGTTGTAGATTCACCAAAAGAACTTTTCCACCGCGTGCTTGAACAAAGTCAGCGCCAACCACACGGTCTATGGTGTAATCAGCTCCCTTCACCAAGACATCAGGACATAATTGATAGATTAAATTTTCAGGTGTATCCTCCTCAAACAAAACAACAGCGTCGACCATGCTGAGGGCTGCTAGAACCATGGCGCGAGTATCTTGATTTTGGATAGGACGATCCTGACCCTTTAGGCGTTGAATTGACGTATCGGTATTAAGGCCCACAATCAATTTATCACAGGCTTGAGCCGCCTCTTGCAAAATATGCAGGTGGCCGAGGTGGAGTAAGTCAAAGCACCCGTTCGTAAAACCAATTTTCAACCCCTGATAACGCCAGTATTTCAACAGCTCTTGGGCTTGTGTGGGGCAAACAATTTTTTGATTTGGGATCCTTGTATGAGAAGCGGATTCCAACTCTTGTTGACTGACAGTAGCAGTACCTATTTTTCCCACAACAATACCAGCAGCCTCATTCGCTAAATAAGAGGCTTGTTTTAACGAAGAACCCGCACCTAAAGCAAGAGACAAAGTTGCAACAACAGTGTCGCCAGCACCTGAAACGTCATAAACTTCTTTTGCTTTTGCTGGTAAACGATAGGGATCTTCATCTTTTTCAATCAGCGTCATACCTTGTGCCCCCTGTGTCACCAAAATGGAATCAATATTCAATTTCTTTTTAAGCTGACGGCTTTGTAACATAATGTCATCAGGTGTCTTTAGGCAATGGCCTGTTACCTCTTTTAATTCTTTTAAATTCGGGGTTAAAACGGTTGCGTCTTCATAACGTTGGTAAGTTTTTCCTTTAGGATCAACAATAATAGGAAGGTTGGGTTTGAATGCCCTGGCTTTTTTAATAATCGATTGGCAAAGGGTGTTTTGGAAAAGACCTTTTGAATAATCCGAAAGGATGACAGCTTGACAAGAAGGGAGAACCTCTTGGACTGCCTCTATGATTTTGTCCTCCGTTGATAGGGTTATGGGGACAATCACTTCTTCATCAACGCGCAAAAGGTGTTGCCCTTGGGCAATAAAGCGCGTTTTTCGAATGGTCCTACGGTTTTTTTCTGTGAAAAGTTTAGTCTGGACGTTCTTTAAATCTTTTAAATGCTGATGAATATCAGCGCCAATAGGATCATCCCCCAAAACGCTGATGAAAATTACCTTTCCACCTAGAGAGGTTATGTTTCGAATAACATTTCCAGCCCCTCCCAACATAGTGAATTGGTGTTGATGATGCAAAACAGGGACGGGAGACTCAGGAGAGATACGCTCAACCTGACCATACACAAACGAATCCAAAATCACATCACCAACACACAAAATCGTGATGTTAGAAAAGTCAAAAATATCCTTCAAAACCATAAACAAAGCCTATAAAGCGTTCTTCCTTCTTCTGAGAGGAAGAAGGATAGAAGAAATTAACGCCGATCTCCAAAAAGGCGCAATAACGCTAAGAATAGATTAATAAAATCAAGGTAAAGATTTAAAGCACCAATAATCGCCTTTTTGCCAGCGACTTCACGATCGTCCCCTTGGTAATACAGTTGCTTAATGACTTGAGTATCATAAGCTGTCAGGCCCGTAAATATCACAACAGCAAGACAAGAAAGAGCCATTTGCATAGCTGTACTTTGTAGAAACAAATTAACCAACATGGCAATAACTAAACCAAACAGTCCCATTATTAAAAAAGAACCAACAGCGGTCAGGTCCTTTTTCGTAGTGTAGCCATATAAGCTCATGCCCCCAAAAACGCTTGCAGAAATGAAAAACAGACGAGCGATACTTTGCCCGGTATAAACGTAAAAGATTGTTGATAAGGACAACCCCATTACAACTGCATAAATCCAAAACAAAGTTTGGGCTGTTGAAAACTGAATGTGGGCAATACGGAAACTAAGAAACAATACCATTCCTAAGGGAGCCAGCATTACCAACCAGGCCAAAGGTGTGCCAAAAATAGCCTGGAAAAAGATGGGATTACTCGCTGTTAAAAAGGAAACCAAACCCGTTAAACCCAACCCCATAGCCATATAACTATAGACACGTACCATGTAAGAGCGAAGTCCCTGGTCAATATCCCAAACGTCCACTCCGTGGGTGCGAACAAAGTGTTGATCATCAAATCTATCTGACATTTGTCTTCTCCTTAAATTGATAGGCGTTACAAGGAAAACCACCTGGGCTCATACTACCACTAAAACAGTTTTTTGGCCAGTTTATTTGGCCTGGGGAATGTTGCCATGTCTAACCCCCTGTAAAATGAGGATAAAGTTACTCTCTTTAAAAGTCTTGATATTGTGTTTTAAAAAACTGTAACGCTGGTATGACTTTGGAAAATATGCATAATATAAATAATAACAATTTTAAAAAAATTAACAAGAAATGGATCCAGCTGATTTTAAGGAAAATCAACATTATCTGCGCAAAATTCGTGCTTTGCCTTTATTAAGTCAGGACCAAGAATATCAACTGGCAAAAGAATGGCGCGAACAACAAAAAGATGCTGCCGTTGAACAGTTAATTGCCAGCCACTTACGTTTAGTAGCCAAAATAGCCCAAGGATATCGAGGATACGGTTTGCCAATCAGTGACCTTATTGCCGAGGGTAATGTTGGCATTATGCAGGCAATGAAACACTATGATCCTGATCGTGGTTATCGTTTTTCAACCTATGCGATGTGGTGGATTCGAGCCAGTATTCAAGATTACATTTTGCAAAGCTGGTCCTTGGTGAAAATGGGGACCACACGGGCACAAAAAAAACTTTTTTTTAATTTGCGTAAAACCCAAAAGGTATTAGCTTCCGAA
The DNA here is from genome assembly GCA_021804455.1 of Pseudomonadota bacterium. GTDB lineage: Bacteria > Pseudomonadota > Alphaproteobacteria > Paracaedibacterales > CAIULA01 > Finniella. The sequence goes on from JAJZHT010000084.1 coordinate 5,700, forward strand.
CATCAAACAGATCTTAATCTAACTCCCGAAAAAGTCAAAGAGATTGCCAAACGTTTAGACGTAAAGGAGGAAGAGGTTTGGCAGATGCACCAACGTCTTAGTTCTAAAGATTCCTCTTTAAATCAGACAATGCAAGAAGACGAAGATACGGAATGGATTGAGTGGCTAACGGATGAAAGAGAGAATCAAGAAATACAGTTGGCACAACATGATGAGATGCGAAAGCGTAAAAATCTCTTTCAAAAGGCTTTAGCTTGCTTAAGTTCACGCGAACATCAAATTCTAGTCGATCGCCGCCTGACAGAACCTCCTTTAACCCTCGAACAACTTAGTGAAAAGACA
>JAJZHT010000085.1:0-3727 GCA_021804455.1 Pseudomonadota bacterium
GCCATCGTTCAATACTAAGAGCCTTCATCCATTTTTATGCACGCTCTTCCCCAGGTTGTTAAAAGCGCCAAAAGCCGGGCGGATATACCCAACCATGTTTTGGAATCTTTAAATCAGGGGCTTATAGAAACCCGCTCTTTGGTTGAGGGATTAGCTATTGATTTCTGTCAGCTGATTCGTCCCTTTCTCCTTCATAATCTTTCCCAAGAAGACCTCGAACCTCTTTGTCAGTCCTTTGGCATTACAAAAAGGATGCGAACGGCTGCTTTATTATTAAATCGTTACCAGGTTGATTTTAATGTTTTAGCGAAGCATCCCTCCGATACGGTTCGTGGATGGGCAGCCTATCAAATCGCTCTTCATCCAGACTTAAAACTTACGGAACGGTTTCAAGAGATAAAGCCTTTGGCCGATGATCCCCATTTTGGGGTTAGAGAATGGGCATGGTTGGCGATGCGTCCCTCTTGTTTGGCAGATCTGGAAAAAGTTTTTAAGGTTGTTCAAGGTTGGACAAGTGCGGAATCAGAGAACCTTAGACGTTTTTCCTGTGAATTAACACGGCCACGGGGTGTTTGGTGTGCCCATATCCCAACTTTGAAAGACAATCCCCAACAGGGTCTGAAGATCTTAGAGCCTCTTAAGTGTGATCCTTCTCGGTATGTGCAAAATTCTGTAGCCAATTGGTTAAATGATGCGGCAAAATCAAAAAGTTCTTGGGTTATCGAGTTATGCCAACAGTGGCTTCAGCACAACAGTAAGGATCCTGCCGTTCTTTATATTTGCCGGCGAGCACAGCGTTCGTTAAACAACCCTTTTTCTAAAACCATAAAGAGATCCGTATGAAATTCTGGACAGTTGATGCTTTTACAAGTGAGCCTTTTAAAGGGAATCCTGCGGCTGTTTTCGTTATTCCTGCCTTTCCCTCCGTTGAATTGATGCAAAAAATTGCCGCAGAAATGAATCTTTCTGAGACTGTTTTTGTCGTTGCCAAATCAAACATGCACCACGAGGTGCGGTGGTTCACCCCTTTTACCGAGGTTGAGTTGTGTGGACATGCCACCATGGCGGCAGCCCATGTTCTTTGGAAACAGCTAGGCCTAGAGGGGGATGCCGTTTATTTTGATTCTTACAGTGGAGTTTTGATGGCAGAACGTTCTAGCCAAGGAATTACCCTGAATCTACCGGCTTATTCGCATGAACCCATGCCGGTTCCCGATGGTTTAGCCGAGGCCTTGGACGTTTTTCCTGTTTGTGTTAGTAAGGCTTATGATGATTGTTTGGTGGAACTCCATAGCATTGATGAGGTTCTTAATTTAAAGCCAGATATCGCCCGTTTGCAGCAGATTGATTGCCGTGGAATTATCGTAACCGCGGATGGTGATGACGATAGTCCCTATGACTTTGTTTCACGTTTTTTTGCACCTAAAGTGGGCGTGTCTGAGGATCCCGTCACGGGGTCAGCGCACTGTAAATTAGCCCCTTATTGGTCAGAACGTCTGGGAAAAAATGAATTTACAGCTTATCAAGCTTCCCAAAGGGGAGGGACCCTTTTGGTTCGTTACGAACATGGACGGGTTTACCTAACAGGACAAGCCGTGACTGTATTTGAAGGAACTTTCCTTAACTTTTGAAACGGAAAAGTTTTTTCTTAGGAAGAGAGAGAGGCTGCTTCATCGAGCGGGACTTCTGTTTCAAGGGTCATATCTCCCTCAAAACTTTTCACCATTTCGATGATGGCGCACGTTGCCTTTTGGATGGCGCGTTTGTCTTTGCCACGAATCACAAGACTGACGCCAACATTGTCTAACTGATAAAAAGGATAACTGCCAATCTCGACATCCGGACAATCTCTTTGAATTTCCTCTAGTTTTTTACCAATATTACCTTCCATCAGATTGCAAGTGACTGTGTTGTGGTAAAAAGGCGTTGTGATTTTCAACTGAGGGACTAAACTGTCAAACATCTTTTGCATGACCGAGGGCATACCAGCCAAGCAGAAAACATTGTGAATCTGAAAAGCCGGCGCTGTGCTGACAGGGTTAGAAATTAATTCAGAGCCTACCGGCATCCTTGCCATACGTCGGCGTATCTCGTTGAAACGATCGCCGTAGTAATTTTGTAAAATAGTCAAAGCTTTTGGGTTTTCAACCAACGGTATTTGAAAAGCTTTGGCTACACTAGCGGCCGTGATATCGTCATGAGTTGCTCCAATTCCACCCGTTGTAAAAAGGTAGGTATAACGTGAAGACAATGCTTGAACGGCTTCTATAATTCGTTCTTCCTGATCAGGAACGATGCGTACTTCTAACAAAGAAATTCCAAGCTTTGTCAATGTTTTGGCTATATAGGCGACATTGATATCTTGAGTTCTGCCTGATAAGACTTCATTACCAATGATTAAAATGGCCGCTGTGATATCAACCGTTGTCATAGTATTCTTCCAGATTTTACCAGATACCCAAAACTTTCCACCAGATACCACCGCCTCCCAACCAGATCACAAGGTTAACAAGGCTGATGACCAAACCAATACCCCACCAGGCTGAAATGGAAACATACCCTGTTCCATACAAAACAGCTGCCGCTGATGTTCCATAATAGGTCATGCTTGAAAACAGACTGCTAAAGTATCCCAGAACGAGGGCGGCCAAAAGAGGGGGCGTTCCGGCTGCAATGGCTACTGCCAAAAAGGCAGCATACATAGAACTGACATGAGCCGTATTGCTGGCAAAAAAGTAATGGCTGTAAAAATAAACCAAACTTAACCCTAAAAAGGCGTATAACCAGGACCATCCCTTAACAGCGGCGCTGATTAACTGGCTGAACCAATCGATCAGGCCAAATTTTTCCAGATAGGCCGACATCATCACTAAAATAGCCATCCAAACCAAAGTATGCCAAGCTTCATGTTCAGCAAGGATGTCTTGCCAATTGAGAACCCCTGTGATTAACAACAGGCATAACCCTAGAAGAGCCGTGGTACAAGCACTGATTTGCCAAGTATCACCAAATACCCACAAAAACAACATAATGGCAAAAACACCCAGCATTGTCCATTCGGGGGGAGTCATCGGCCCCATAGCATGAAGTTTGGCTTTCGCAATTTCAAGCGCATGGGGCAATTCTTTAACTTGGGGGGGGTAGATAAAATATAAAATCAAGGGGATTAATAAAATACTTAATAAGCCAGGAACAAGAGCGGCCAAAGCCCAATTAGCCCAAGTAATCGTGATGCCTTGTTTAGCGGCTAAGGCTTGAGCCATAGGGTTGGCCGCCATTGCTGTTAGGAACATGGCGCTGGTGATCAAATTTCCATGAAAACAAACTTGGGTTAAATAGCTGCCCATTTTCTTTTCTGTGCCGTTTTCAGGACTGCTACCCATGGATTCAGCAATGGATTTTAGAATGGGGAACATGACGCCTCCAGCTCGGGCGGCGTTACTGGGGATAACAGGGGCTATCACAAGCTCTGTAAGCATCATACCATAGCCTAATCCAAGGGTTCGACGCCCCAAAAGTTGCACGAACAAGTAAGCAATTCGATTGCCGAGTTGTGTTTTGATAAAACCACGGGCAATAAAGAAAACAAAAACGATTAACCAAATAACAGGTGAGGCAAATCCGTTTAAAGCCTCTTTACCAATATCAAGAATGTTGGTTAAGGTTGCGACTGACATGCCTAAAAGGGCTACAGGCCCCATGGGTAAAGGTTTAAGAACCAGACCTA
>JAJZHT010000085.1:3737-6008 GCA_021804455.1 Pseudomonadota bacterium
ACAGGTACCAACCTTTAACATCCACGCCCTGGGGAATGGGGGCGAGGCTCATCCCATAACCAGTCAAAAATAAAAGAGCTAATTTAAGTAAACGAACTTTCATCCTTAAGAATCCCCATCCTAGGTACTGAACTGATAGAAAGACGGTTTTAAAGCAACCGACCGACTCTTGAAACTTTTTCTCACACAGTGCCTTGTTTAAGCAGGGAGATCAAGTATAAAAACTTGCCTACTGCGTTGTCGCTAACCCCCTATATTTACCCAACAGGAACCTGGCGTAGAACAGCGGTAATACCTGTTATCATATTTTGTACAGCTAACGCTGCTAAAATAATGCCAAAAACCCGTGTAAGAACATTGGTTCCGGTTAAGCCTAAAATTCTCATGATCACATTGCCTAAACGAAAACAAATATAAGTAATAATTAAAACTAAGATCGTCAATAAGATAACCCCTAGGCTGGCTGAAAAGCTGATGGTCTGCGCCTGGCGCATTAGGACCACAATTGAAGTGAGAGCGCCAGGTCCTGCCAACAAAGGAATGGCCAAGGGAAACACAGAAACATCACTGCGATGGCTGGCTTCTTCCTCCTCATGACCGGTGGGAGCCCGCAACCCCACATTTTTGGCGACGACCATTTCAATGGATGCCAACAACAGTAAGAATCCACCTGCAATGCGAAAAGCGGGTTCTGAAATATTAAGGGCGTCTAAAAGTTTGTCTCCTAAGAACGCAAAAGAAAGCAATAATACCAGACCAATCAGGCAAGCTTTTTTTGCGGTCATTCGTTTGGAAAATTCACTGTCTTTGTGAGTGAGGCCAATGTAGACAGGCACAACCGCAAAGGGGTCAATGACCACCAACAGCGTTACAAAAGTCTGCCAAAAAAACTCATTCATGATTTGCCTCCAGAGGTTAAAAAAAGCACGGCGAGCATACACCATTCGTCAAGACTGCCGCAAGCTTGGATCTTGGGCATTCTAATGTTTAAAGATTCAGTCATAGACACCTTTTGGATGTGATTCTATAATAACCCAAATTTATTCTAACGACAGGCTTTATTAATGCAAATTTCTTTTTCACACTCTTATTTGTTGTCGGCCGACAGTTGTCTTGTTGTTGGCGTCTGGGAGAGCGGTCAAGCAGCCAAAAGTCTACACCCTATGGATGATAATTTTTTAAAAAGTCTTTTTAAAACAAACCTTTTCAAGGGCAAAAGGGGAGAATCCTCATTTTATGGTGTGAACCCGAGTGGAGGAGAAGGTTCTTTGCTTTTGATAGGGCTTGGAAAAGAAGATCAAGACTTTTCAGAGCAGGCGGTTCAAGAATTGGGGGGAAAGATTGCCGCAAGTTTCAATCAAAATAAAGTTAAAAAAGGTATCATTGATTGGCAGGTAGCCCTTTTAAAAGACCAAGAGAAAAGTGCAGCTTTGGTTGCGATGGGTTTTGAATTGAGGAATTGGCGGTTTGATCTTTACAAAACGCAAAAAAAGGATGACCCAGTTTTAGAATCTTTAACGGTGGTTACATCGGACCCTGAGGCAGCCCAGAACTATTTTCAGCCTTTAAAAGGGTTGGCAGAGGGGATTTTCTTAACACGCCATACTGTGTCAGAACCTCCCAATGTTTTATACCCAGAAACGATGGCTGAAAGGGCTTTGGAGTTGCAGGCTTTGGGCGTTAAAGTTGAGGTTTTGGGCGAAGAGGATATGAAAAAACTGGGCATGAATGCCCTTTTGGGGGTGGGACAAGGCAGCCTTCGAGAATCAAAATTGATAGTGCTGCAATGGTTGAATGGATCTAAAAATCAAGCCCCTGTTGCCATTGTCGGTAAGGGGGTTACGTTTGACAGTGGTGGGATTTCCATTAAGCCTGCCAATGGAATGGAAGATATGAAATACGACATGGCGGGGGCCGGGGTTGTTTTAGGCCTTGTAAAAGGGTTGGCCCTGCGTCAGGCGAAGGTTAATGTCGTGGGTGTTATGGGAATGGTTGAAAACATGCCTTCAGGTTCAGCCCAAAGACCGGCTGATGTGGTTAAATCTATGTCAGGGCAAACGATTGAGGTGATTAACACCGATGCCGAAGGACGTTTGGTTTTGGCCGATGCGTTGTGGTACACTCAAGATCGATTTAAACCCCAGGCTATGATTGATTTGGCAACTTTAACGGGGGCTATTCGGATTGCCTTGGGTGAAGATTACGCAGGCTTATTTTCTAACAATGATGCTCTTGCTGGAAAATTAGCCGAGGCCGTTCAAACGGTTCAAG
>JAJZHT010000086.1 GCA_021804455.1 Pseudomonadota bacterium
GCTCCTCGGTCCTATTTTTATACAGCTTTGGTGGGGATTGCTGCTGATTGTGGAGCTTTGTTCGCTTTGGCCATGTGTTCGCTGATGCTTACTTTAAGGCCTGATGATGGGTGGCGTTATGTTTTTTTTCTTGGTTCTGCCATTGCTGTTATTGGATCCATTGCAAGGACTAAACTTAAAGAAAGCCCCGAATTTTTAAAGGCCATGAAAAAAAAGAAAACCCAGGAGCTTAGAGGGGAAAAGATAACTGTTTCTCAAGCCTTTCAAAGTTACAAAAGGAATATTCTAACTTACTTCTTTATCGAACTTCCCATTCCTTTATTGTTCTATGTTTCGTTTATCCTCCTGAATGAATTTTTATCGAAAAATTATGGTTATACGCCTACCGAGGTTATCCGACATAACCTTTATCTTACTCTTTGTTCTTCCTCCATGTACTTAATGTGTTCCATTTTAACCCGTTATTTTTATCCCTTTCACCTTTTGAAGTTTATGGGGTGGTCTCTTTTCCTTTTTTCCATGGTAATGCCCTTCATTATCCATGAGAATTCAAGCCCTATGCTTATTACGGTGGTTCAAATTCTGACTTATTCTCTTGCCATTCCAGGGATTGGTTACGCCATTTATACACGAGGGTTTCCTGTGATTGGTCGTTATACCGTTATGGGAACTGTTTTTTCCATGGCTCGGGTTGTGACAGCCGTTACAACTTCTTATGGGTGTGTTTTTATCAATGCTTATTTTGGTCTTGTGGGAATTTTTACTCTGATGGCAGCTATGATGAGTTTACATCTTATTGGTCTTTACTACTTTGTTCCTTGTAACGAAGATCGTGCCGTAGAAAAGCAATGGAAATCAGGAGTATTTTTTGGTGGTATTGAACAAGCTTCTTTAGAGAACCAACCAGAGGAAGGCCTGCTTCTTAAACAGAAAACAGCCATACAATAATCAAAGTATTAGAAGCTTAAGAATTAATCGCAAGGTAAATTTTATAGGAAAGATAGGTTATATAACCCAAACTTAGGAAAATTCCTACAAATCGGTTTAAGAAAAAACTCAATTTTTTAGAGCCCTTCAGGCTTAACCCATAACACAGCACATTAGTTGAAACAGCTGCTGTAATAATAAGGAATGTGGAGGTTTGAATTGCATCGATTAATGTAAAGACGGGTACGATAGGCAGCGTTTGGTCAATAATGTATTTGTTTCCGATTGTTAAAAAGATGGCTCCTAATGCTATGTTAGAGCGAGCCACAAGGTTCGATGTATCTACGCAAAACGTAATCATGCATAAGAAAGCGGCTAATAAGAATCCTGTAAAAGAGTTAAAAAAGATGCGGAACCCAAGACGTTTAATTTCCAAAATCATCGACAGTCTTGAACTTGTATTATGCTCATAGTTTGAATTGCCAAAATTGCTTTCATACGTATAGGGGGTTTGAGTAATATCAAAACCTTTTACGATCCATCCTCCTAATTTCAAATCTTTTGAGATTCCGCTGTTTTTAATATCGGGAACAAACTCTACCGAATTCATATCGTAAAGAACATCTTCTAAAGAAATAATTATTTTTTGACGATCAAAAGGAAAATGCCTAATGTCAGGCAGAACCGATATGTCCGCAAAAAAACGTGCAAGCGTGAGATATTCTGATCCTACTTTTCCTTTTTGAACCCAGTGTTTTTTGAAATCCGGTGTATTAACAACTTCGACGGTCTTATCGGGATGATACGTGGGATCTGTTGTTCGCCACCACGCATAAAAACTGGCATTAATGATGCGTTTAATAGGATCAAAGCGACCCAACGTCGATAAGAAAATTCCCGAGATAACTTTTTGCTTAACCTCTTTTTGAGGAGGTAAAGAGAAGACTTGGGATAGGTCTTTTGATTCTTCGCCAAAGATTAAGGACGTTGATGGGACAAGTCCTAAAAGACTAATCACCATAATGCTTAAAAAACGAATCATTCCTGCTTCCTTCTTTAGGAAAGGATAAAAAATAAGGAATTCTAAGACCCTTGCTTCTTGATAATATATCCTAATTAGTAAAAATTTAGTAAACTTATTAAAATATCCAGATAAACAAAGCGACAAACTGGATGGAATATAAAAATAGGCCAGAACAATGAATGAACTGTTTAACAAATCTTTAATCCCAGCCATTCAATGGCACGAAGGAATGTTACTGTCGCCTCACCATTTTCAGCAGAATGACAGGCGATTTGAACAAATTTTCATACAACACTTTCATCTTATTTCACCCCACCATTGGGGGGTTCACGGTATGAAACTTGATCCTTTGCAATTGCCTGACGGACTGATCCGTATCCTTAACCTGCAGGCAATTATGCCCGATGGTTTGATTATTGATTATGATGCCTCTAAAGAAAATATGCCAACCCTAGAATTGGATGTTAAACCTTTTAAACCGGATTTGCTTAGGGGCAGTTTGACTATTTATTTAACACTTCCGGAGTGGATCGAAGGGGTTTCTCCCCTTGCAGGAGAGTGGGCAAGATATTTGTCTGTTGAAGGGAATGATACCCGAGACATTAATTTGGATGAAAATCCTATTAAAATTCCACGCCTTTTTCCCAAGCTTTCATTACAAGTTTGTGATACATTGCCAACCCGCTATGTAGGTTTTCCTCTTCTAAAAATTGGTTTTCGTGATGAATCTTTTGTGCAGATGGATTATCTACCGCCTTGTTTCTATATTCGAAAAGAAACATCCCTTTGGCAGATGAGTTCGGCCTTGTGCCAAAAAATAAGAGAAAAAGCCATTTACCTGTGTGACAAGTGGCAAAACCAAATAGGGACTCCCCTTTTACAGGAAACTTCGAACCTTCTTCGCCCTTTGTTGATGTCTCTTCCCAGTTTAGAAGTGACACTCAACAATCCAGGTCTCCTTCCTTATAATTTGTATCAAAAATTAGCCGAGGTGATTGGTCACCTAACTTCCCTACGCTTATCTCAAGTACCTCCTATTTTACCCGTCTATCAACACAATGATTTGTTAGGGTGTTTAACCCCTTTATTAGATCTGATCAAACAATACCTTGATAGTATTGAAATCTCATTTGCTATTTTTTCCTTTAATCAGAAAGATCGCCTGTTTTATTTGTCTCTCAACCCTTCTTTTGTGGCCGATAAGCTCTATGTTGGGCTGCGAGCTCCCAATGGGATGAGCGAGGCCGAATTGGAAGAATGGATGAATGATTGCGTTATTACCAGTGATTTTGCGGTAGAATCTGTTAGAAGTCGCCGCATTACAGGGGCGACTCGTCGAGTGTTGCGTAATGAAGACTTGTATGAAATTATGCCGAGCCGTGGTGTGGTTGTCTTTGAAATCGATAACCAGCCCGAGTACGTAAAGCCAGAACAAAACCTTAATATCTTCAATCCTGCTGACACGCCTGAGAAAAGACCTTCCGAAATCGTTTTGTATGTTCGTAAAGGACGGAGTTAACAATGCCGATTGTCAATGGCCCTTTACAACAGAACTTTCAAGCATTTTATTATGAAGTGTTACGTCAAAAAGAACGAGCTTTACGTCTTAGTTTTCCTGAAGAAGCTATAGAAAATTCCGACCTTCAGAGCATTGTTGACGATATTCAAAAGAAATTGCGAACCCTTTTGCAAGATCAAGCTCTTAAAATGGAACACTCGGTTGGTGTAGGAAACAGTATCTATTTTCGTGATGCCCAATATGTCATGGTAGCCTTAGCCGATGAAATTTTCCTAAACCTTAAATGGCCCGGTATTAAAAACTGGGAAAAGCACTTACTTGAAGCGCAACTCTTTCAAACTCAAATTGCTGGAGAGTTATTTTTTAAGAAATTAGATGCTCTCCTTGAAAGCGCAGATCCTATGAGGGAAGAACTGGCCTCTTTATACTTTATGGCTTTAAGCTTAGGTTTTCGTGGCCAGTATTACCATGTTGATGACCATCAAAAAATCAAACATTATTTAGATCACCTTTACAGGCTTGTCCAGCACCGCCCCTCTACTTTATTCCATCCTGGAAGGTCTCAACTGATCCATCAGTGTTATGATTATACGTTAACAGAACCGCCGGGACGTGGATTGCCTGACAATCGTCTATGGGCCCTAACCCTTGGAGGTATTTTTGTTTTTTATATTTTTGTTACCTATGTGGTCTGGTACAAATTGGCCTCTGAGGTACATGAGGCCTTAAATCTTATTTTTGAACAAACTCGGCAAAATCCCCTATTGTAAAAGCCCACCATAATGACTACAAAATAGGGAATATTGAGGCCTTTATCCAAACAGGAAGTGAATGAATAACTTACACCATGCTCCGGACCGATGGTATGGAACAACCATTGTTTCTGTTCGTAAAGGAAATCAGGTGGTAATTGGGGGCGATGGCCAAGTTACCTTGGGATCCCAGGTCATCAAGTCTCAGGCTCGTAAGGTGCGTCGTTTAGCTAATAATAAAGTTATTGTTGGCTTTGCTGGAGCTACAGCCGATGCGTTTGCTTTGTTTGAGCGGTTAGAGGCCAAATTGGAACAGTATCCTGCTCAATTGTCACGTGCCTGTGTTGAAATGGCGAAAGATTGGCGAACCGATCGTTATTTACGTCGTTTAGAGGCCATGATGGCCGTTGCGGATCGTACGGTTTCTTTAATTCTGACGGGAAATGGAGATGTTTTAGAACCCGAAGATGGTATTATTGCCATTGGTTCTGGGGGGGGATTTGCCTTGGCGGCAGCACGGGCGTTAATGGATGTTGAAACCTATGATGCAGAAACTATCACACGCAAAGCCTTGGGGATTGCCGCTGATATCTGTATTTACACCAATAAAAATGTTGTTATTGAACAGCTATCCACCGATTAATAAAGGAACTTTATGACTACTTTAACACCCCGTCAAATCGTTGCCGAATTAGACCGTTATATTGTTGGGCAAACGGAGGCTAAACGAGCTGTGGCTGTTGCCCTTCGTAATCGTTGGCGTCGTTTACAATTAAGTAAAGAACTTCAAGATGAAGTTTTACCGAAAAATATTCTGATGATCGGTCCTACGGGTGTGGGAAAAACCGAAATTGCCAGGCGGTTGGCAAAGTTGGCTCAAGCCCCTTTTATTAAGGTTGAAGCCACCAAATTTACAGAAATCGGTTATGTTGGGCGAGATGTCGAACAAATTATTCGTGACCTGATTGAGATTGCGCTTCACATGACGCGCCAACGTTTACGTGAAGAAGTTACCATGAAAGCAAAATCCAATGCCGAAGAGAGGGTTTTGGATGCTTTGGTTGGTGAAACGGCCAGTGCGGAAACGAGACAAAAATTTCGTCATTTGTTACATGAAGGTGATTTAAACGATCGTGAGATTGAGATTCAGGTGGCTGATAATACAGGTATGACCATGCCAACCATCGATGTTCCAGGTATGCCAGGTGCTCAGATGGGGATGCTGAATCTGGGCGACGTTTTTGGCAAAGCCTTTGGAAGCGGACGGACTAAAACCAAAAAAATGACGGTTCTCGAATCTTTCGATGTTTTGATGGCCGAAGAAAGTGACAAGCTTTTGGATCAAGAAAAAGTTGTTGCGGAGGCTATTGAGACCGTCCAGCAAAAAGGGATTGTTTTTATTGATGAAATTGACAAAATCTGTGCTCGATCGGATCGTCACGGGGGGGATGTTAGCCGAGAAGGTGTTCAACGGGATTTATTACCGTTGATTGAAGGGACAAGTGTGGCCACCAAACACGGCACGATTAAAACAGATCATATCTTATTCATCACCTCGGGCGCTTTTCATTTGGCCAAGCCCTCTGATTTATTACAGATCGGA
>JAJZHT010000087.1 GCA_021804455.1 Pseudomonadota bacterium
TGAGGGTTGTTTAGTCTTGTTTAAAAAAAGATTAATAAAAATTTAATTGTTGATTTTTTACCACCCCCCACCCAATCAAAAGGGCGGGGGGCTACACCCTCTTTCACCTTGGAAAAGCAGGTAAAACTTTCCCAATCATCCTTTTTCTTGTTTCAAAAAAGGGTTGTTGCTTCAAAAGAAGCTTCATCACCTCGGTTATTCTTGATTCTACTTCTAAAATCCTTGCCAAAAGGTTAATGGGAAAGATGTTTTTTAAATGACCCATAGCTAGGCCGTTATAAAATAATACCAGCGTCTTGCTTCCTAATCTTTGATGGTCATTTTTCTGGGTTGTGGTTTTTCTACATGCCCTAAATACGAACAAAATATCATTAAGCAATACTGTAAAATATACTGATTTTCTTTTAGAAATGTTTGTGATATTTTTTAATCAATCTTTCTCTAGCCTTTTGAATGCTTATGAAGAATATGTTTGAATGCGGACAGAGGATGCTTATATCTTCCTGGAAGAATCTAGAGTTTGATGGATTTTGCGTCAGGGAAGATTTTGGAATCGTCTATACGTTATCAATTGTTCCAGACTTGTATTTTAACGCCATACTGGATATGCCTCCAAAGCATCTAATATCACCCGATATTTTAAATACTTTGAAAATCATAGTGAACTCTTACCAAAAGGATAAAAAGAGTTGTCTATGTTGGGTTAAAGAGCAAGACTACGAAGGTTATCAGACATTCCTTGAACAAGAAAATTTTCAAAACTTTGGAAAAATAGAAACATGAGTGCTGGATTTAGACGATTTAAATTTTGAAATCCCCTATAAAACTCCTCTCGAAATTAGAAATAGTCATGATTTTCCCCAATGGTTTTCAGTTTTTCAGGAAGCCTTTGAGCTTTCTGATACGGGCTCTAGTTTATTTTTCACTCTTTTAAACAATAGCTTAGTTAAAGACACCTTCATTCATTATTATTCGTTATCCCAGGATAAGATTACATCCGTACTCTCCGTCATGATGCTTGAGGATCATAATATTGGTTTGTTTAATTTTGGAACACTTAAACAACAAAGAAATCAAGGATATTTATCAGAATTAGTTTCTTTGTGCTTGATAGAAGCCAGAAAAGGAGGGAAAAAAACCGCTCTTGTTCATGCAAACCAAGCAAGCCAATCTCTTTTAAAAAAGTTAGGCTTTAAGAAGGTGGGAAGTTACCATTTTTATGGAAGAATTTGATAAACTTTTGTTGAACATTTCTGCCGTCCCCTCCGATGTGTTAATTCCCCCCCCCAAAAGCTTATCCCCACATATTCCCTTCTGTGAGTTCAGGGGCCCAGGAAGCAAGTTTTCTTAAGAAGATTAATAAAATATTTATCTCCCTTCCTCTAACATAGCAGAAAAACCTCTCCTTTTGGGAATCCGGCAACTTAATTTATGAATCGTAAAAACTCTCGAATTTGGCTTTTAACGGGTTCCCTAAGACATTTTGTTGTCCTTGTCCCTCTTATTTTTTTAAGCATCGGAATAGTGATTGTTTATTTCAGCCTTTTCGCAAGCTTAACAAAGGCCCGTTTATGGCTTCAAACTTATTACCCCAGTTTCTTTTTAAGTATTGGCAGTTTCGCCATTGCGGCCTCAGCTTGGGTCTGTTTTTATTTTGCCCCAGGTGCCAGCGGCAGTGGCCACAACCTTTTAAGACAACTCACCCCCCAAAATCAACCCTATTTTATTCGATATTATTTCAATTCTAAAGTCATTGTTGTCAAAATGATCAGCTTCCTTTTGGCTGCTGTGGGTGGAAGTGCTCTTGGCAAAGAAGGACCCATGGTTCATATTATGACAGCTCTTTGGATTGCCTTTAATAAGAACTTTTCTCTTTTTTCCGTTAAAAGTGCCTTAATCATAGGCAGCAGCCTTGGTTTTGGGCTTGTTTTTGCTAACCCTTGGGTGGGGTTTCTTTTTGCTCTTGAAACCTTTGGTTTAACTATTTTAAAAAAAGGACTGCGCTGGAATATCTTGACTTTAATAACTTTGATACTGACCTGTTGGGTGGCAGATTTTGTTTTACAGCATCATCAGGCTTTACGAATCGAAAAGGTCCTGTTATTGGATCGCTCTTATCTCATTCCCACGATCGTGAATGTTTTTCTCAGTACCCATTTAGGATGGTTTTTCTTAAAAACGATCACTTGGGGACAACAATGGATGCATACTTTTTCCATCAAACAAAAAATCTTTCTTCCCCTGGGGGGAGGATTGCTTATCGTTCTTATAGGATTTTATGGAGGGATTTACACAATGGGATCGGGTAATGAAGAAGTCCTTACAATTCTGCATAATCAACACCCTTGCCTTATCAAAGAATTATTGGGACGTTGTATCAATTTGGTCACCGCCTACACCGTGGGGTGCTCCGGGGGCTTAGTATTCCCCGCCTTTTCCCTAGGGGCTCAACTGGGCAACATCGTCGGAAGTTTCTATCCTACCCTTGACCCTCGTTTTTTTTGTTTGATAAGTATGACTGTTTTCCTAAGCCTTTTTACCCACGCTCCTTTTACAGCCGCTGTTGTCGTCGCGGATATTACCGGCTGTTACAACCTTTTGTTACCTCTTTGTGGCGCCTCTTGGGGTGGAGCGGCTCTTAAAATCTTTAACGACCGGCTCCTAAATCGTCCCAAAATTCTTTAACTTTAGCAAAAAAACTGCTTGATTGAGGACTGTTTTGACCTGTTTGGGCTATATCTTCAAACTCTTTCAAGAGCTCTTTTTGTTTTTTGCTTAAATGAACAGGGGTTTCAACGCCCGCCTCAATGATTAAGTCGCCTCGGCTGTTGCTGCGCAAAATGGACATACCCTTACCACGCATACGTAATTGTTGACCAGCCTGGGTTCCCGCAGGAATTTTTAAGACTGACTTTGTGCCATCCAGGCTAGGCACCTCGATTTCCCCCCCTAGCGCGGCCATGGTCATGGGAATCGGAATCCGACAAAACAAATCAGCCCCTTGGCGTTTAAACAAACGATGGGGACGAAGGGTCAGAAAAACATACAAATCGCCCGCGGGAGATCCCCGAAAACCCGCCTCTCCCTCTCGAGAAACACGAATGCGTGTGCCATCATCAACCCCGGCTGGAATTTTAACCTCCAGGTTTTTTTCACCCCGAACGCGCCCTTGCCCCTTGCAAGAACGACAAGGATCCGCAATCGTTTTTCCTGTGCCCGCGCACCCTGCACAGGTTCGTTCAATGGTAAAAAATCCCTGCTGATAGCGAGTACGCCCCCGACCCTGACAGGTGGAACAGGTGGTGGGCGGCAATCCCCCTTCGCTGCCCAACCCATGGCATCGTTCACAGGCCACAGCCGTTGCAAATTTTATAGAGGTGGTGGTACCCCGAAAAGCTTCCTCAAGGGAAATTTCTAAATTAAAACGAATATCCGAGCCACTTTGTTGAAAACCTTCGGCTTGGGATTCGGAATTAAAATTGCTAAACATTTCATCAAAAATGTCAGAAAAATTCCCCGAAAAACCAAAGCCGCCGAAACCAGCCCCCTGCCCAGCCCCAGAGCCCATGCCCTGTTCAAAAGCAGCAGAACCATAGCGATCATAGGCAGCCCGTTTCTGATCATCCCGCAAAACATCGTATGCTTCCGAAGCTTCACGAAATTTTTGCTCCGCGGCTTTGTCACCGGGATTACGATCAGGGTGGTATTTCATCGCCAGCTTACGATAGGCCTTTTTAATATCCTCCGCCGTGGCGTTCTGATTAACCCCGAGTATTTTATAAAAATCTTTATTTGCCATGGACAGGTCCTACTTTTGATGCATTCTTACAACGATGAAATCGTATTAAGAGATCCTTAGATTTTGGAATCCAAGGATCTCTCATTAAGAAACCTTTCTTACCCCGTTTAAAGAAACTAGGCACTTTTTTGATCATCCAAATCCTTAAATTCGGCATCAACCACTTTTTCGCCGTCTTGACCAGAACCGGGTGTGGTTTCGGCAGAAGCAGCGGTCTCTTGCGTAGCTTTATAAATGGCTTCTCCCAATTTCATCGATACTTGGGTTAAGGTTTCTAATTTAGCCTTAATTTCGTCGGCTTGTTCCGTGGTTAGGGCCTGTTTAAGATCATCAATCGCTGATTGTATACTGGTTTTATCGGCCTCTGGAATCTTATCGCCATGTTCCTTCAGGCTTTTCTCTGTGCTGTGAATCATAGTATCGGCATGATTTTTCACTTCAATCACTTCACGGCGATTTTTATCTTCCTCGGCATTAGCTTCAGCATCTTTGATCATTTGCTGAATATCCGTATCGGATAATCCACCCGAGGCCTGAATACGAATTTGTTGTTCTTTGCCTGTTGCCTTGTCTTTGGCAGACACTTGAACAATACCATTAGCATCAATATCAAAGGTTACTTCGATCTGGGGCATCCCGCGGGGTGCAGGGGCAATCCCCATCAAATCAAATTGTCCCAACAGTTTATTCTGGGCAGCAATTTCCCGCTCACCCTGGAACACACGTATGGTAACGGCTGTCTGATTATCCTCAGCGGTTGAGAAGACCTGGCTTTTACGGGTGGGAATGGTGGTATTGCGGTCAATAAGGCGCGTGAACAATCCCCCCAAGGTCTCAATGCCCAAAGACAAAGGGGTTACATCCAACAACAAAACATCTTTAACGTCACCTTTTAAAACAGCTCCTTGAATAGCCGCCCCTACAGCCACGACTTCATCAGGGTTAACACCGCGATGAGGATCACGCCCGAAAAAACTTTTTACTGTTTCAATAATCTTGGGCATACGGGTCATTCCCCCTACCAAGATCACCTCATCAATATCCTTGGCCAAGACGCCAGCATCCTTAAGGGCTGCTTTACAGGGATCTACCGTTCTTTGAACCAAATCATCCACCAAAGATTCAAATTTGGCGCGGGTTAAAGTCACGTTTAAATGCTTAGGCCCACTGGCATCGGCAGAAATAAAGGGTAAATTAATATCTGTTTGTAAGGATGAAGAAAGCTCGATCTTCGCCTTTTCAGCGGCTTCTTTCAAGCGCTGTAAGGCCAGGGTATCTTTACGCAGATCAATTCCCTGCTCTTTTTGGAACTCAGCCGCCAAATAGTCAATAACGCGGGCGTCAAAATCTTCTCCTCCCAAGAAAGTATCCCCATTGGTGGACTTAACTTCGAAAACACCATCGCCAATTTCCAAAATGGAAACGTCAAAGGTCC
This sequence comes from Pseudomonadota bacterium, assembly GCA_021804455.1. GTDB lineage: Bacteria > Pseudomonadota > Alphaproteobacteria > Paracaedibacterales > CAIULA01 > Finniella. The sequence continues at coordinate 5,235 of JAJZHT010000087.1, forward strand.
CCCCACCAAGGTCATAAACTGCTATGGTACCTGTGGCCTTTTTCTCTAAACCATAGGCTAACGCCGCGGCTGTAGGCTCATTAATAATGCGCAAAACTTCCAGACCGGCTATTTTACCAGCATCTTTTGTTGCCTGTCGCTGAGCATCGTTAAAATAGGCCGGAACAGTAATAACAGCTTGAGTTACGGTCTCTCCCAAGTAATTTTCAGCCGTTTCTTTCATCTTTTGTAAAATAAATGCACTGATTTGGCTGGGACTGTATTTTTGATCCCTCGCCTGAACCCAAGCGTCACCATTGTCCGCCGCGCAAATTTTATAAGGCACCAAACCAATATCTTTTTGCGTCATTGGATCCTTAAAAGAACGCCCAATTAAACGCTTGATCGCAAACAGAGTGTTCTCAGGATTGGTAACAGCCTGACGTTTAGCCGCCTGCCCCACCAAACGT
>JAJZHT010000088.1 GCA_021804455.1 Pseudomonadota bacterium
TCGTATTAAGCTTGATCTTAATAGGGGTTGTGTGGTTGACACAGTCTTTAAGATTCATCGAAATTATTGTTAACCATAATATTTCTTTAGGGGAATATTTATCGTTAGTCGTCTGTTTAATTCCAGACCTCTTGGTGATTATTCTGCCCATTTGTTTGTTAATTGCTGGATTATATGTTTACCATAAACTTAAGATGAATCACGAGTTGCATGTTTTTGGGGCTCTGGGTCTAAGTCCTATGCAGATGGCGCGCCCTCTGTTGATTTTGGGTAGTATCGTTACCGTATGCCTTTACGTAATGAATCTCTATTTAACGCCCCTTTCTTTTAAAAAGTTTCGCAATCAGGAACACCAAATCAAAAATCAATTTTCCCTTTCATGGATTCGTGAAGGCGCCTTTAATTCCATTAAGGGAATTACCCTATACATCCGAGAACGCGGTAAGAACGGTGAGCTTAAGGGGGTTTTCATCCATAACCCTCAAGCTAAGGATAATACCTTTCAAACGCAAAAGGGGCATCCTTATACAATTATTGCGGATTCTGGCTTAATAGAGAAAACAGGGGAAGAATTATTTGTTACTTTAAAAAATGGAATAAGGCAGGAGGTGGATCCATCAACCCGTAGAATTTCAGAATTTTCTTTTGAAGTTTTAAAGTATGCTCTGCCTCTAACGTCGGGGACGAATGAAACACGGACAGCAAAGCCTTATGAAAAGTCTTTAACAGAACTTTTGAATCCTGCTGCAGGTATTCAACCCACTTTAGCCAGTCGCATGCGAATCGAGGCTCATCAAAGGCTTCTAACGCCATGGGTTGCTCTAACCAACAGTTTAATATCTTCTGCTTTTATGGTAACGGGAAGTTTTAAACGACGGGAAGGACGTTATAAGATCTTACTCGCTTCTTTACTGGCATTTGTTTTGCAAAGCGGATTGTTGGTCTTGTTAAATCTAAGTACTCATTATTCTTTTACCATTAATCTAGCTTATGGATTGATGGTTTTTATGATTTTGGGGTTGATGGCCTTTTTAAAATTTTTCTCCGGGGGAGGCTTGTCTTATTCTTTGATATCGAAGCCAGTTTTTAAAGGATAGATCGATGTTTTTTTTCTTGGGATCGACTTTAAATCGGTATTTTTGCAGAAATTTTTTCTTTTGGTTGGTGGTCAGCCTTGCCGTTATTTTATCAGTGGTGAGTTTGTTTGAGGCGATTGAATTGTTGCGTCGCTCTGTAAGCCGTCCGGGTATTCCCTTATGGCTTATTAGTGAAATGGTTCTTTTAAAAATCCCCTTTCATGTCAATTCTTTGCTTCCTTTTATCAGTTTTTTTGCCGTTTTATTGAGTTTATGGCGGCTGAATCAAAACCAGGAGATTCTATCCGCAAGGGCAGCAGGATTATCGATATGGCAGTTGGTGGGGGGATTAAGTGGCGCTGTGGGATTGCTATACGCTGTTTATCTTTTTTTAATGAACCCGGTTGGTTCAGCGCTGTTGGGGCGTTATGCGCAATTAGACCAGATTTATTTTTCCCACTCGGCAAATTTACTGTCTGTTTCTGCCCATGGGTTGTGGTTATGTGAAACAAGCCCTAATAAAAGAACAATTATTCATGCAAAAAGTTTTGATTTAAAAGACAATCGATTTTCTGACGTTACTTTTTATGATTTTGATAACCGAGGGAGTTTTACAGATCGGGTGGACGCTCAACAGGGGCAATTGTTGGATGAGAAATGGTACTTGGAACACGTTCATCATTGGCATAAAAAAGATCAATCGCAATCTTCTGAGCCTTCTTTTTCCCGTGAAACGGATCTTTCCCTTGACAAAATTGAGGATAATTATGCCGCACCAGAAACACTTTCATTCTGGCAAATACCCGATTTTATCAAGATACTTCGCAAAACGGGCCTTTCCTCTGTTCGTTATCAACTGTATTGGCACAAGCAAATTGCCAAAATAGGGTTAATGGTTTCGATGACATTTTTAGCAACGTTGTTTTGTCTGCAACCAACACGATACCGTCACACTTCCTATTTGTTGGGAGGAGGTGTTCTTTTAGGTTTTATTATTTATTTCTTGTCGGATATTATCTATGCTCTTGGTTTAGCTGAAAAAGTTCCCATGTTACTTTCTGTCTGGGCGGTGCCTTTGGTCACTATGATGGTGAGTACCACCTGTTTGCTTCATCTTGAGAATCCTTCATGAAACAATTGATTTACAGTTTTGTTTTTACGGTTATTCTTTCTTCAGGAGGGGGGGCAGAATCCTGGAAAGAAAATCCCATTTATCTTGAATCTGACCAGGTTATTTATGACCAAAAAACGGAAACTCTGACAGCCAAAGGTAACGTTCACATTCGACAGTATAGCGATGCCCAGGAAGGATGGCGGCATATCTATGCCGATGTGGTGGAATACCAAATGCCCACATCCTTTGATCCAAAAAATACCAGCAAAATTAAAGCGTGGGGTAAAGTGCGTTTTCATGAACCATCAGGAGACCTTTGGCAAACGGATTCTTTAGAATTTAAGGATACTTTTGCAGAGGGTCGGATTGGTCCTTTATTTTTGCTGACAAAGGATGAGAGTCGTCTTTTTGCGCAAGAAAGTAATCTTATTAACGCCAATACAACTCATTTTTCTAAAGTTTCTTATTCTCCTTGTAAGGTTTGTGTCAAAAGTTATTGCAGACCCGAAGAAGAAATAAAACCTTTATGGCAGATAAAAGCTGAGAAAGTTACGCACGATCAGGACCAGCAAAAAGTCACTTACCGTAACGCACGTTTGGAAATAAAAGGTGTTCCTGTCGTTTATTTGCCTTATTTTTCCCATCCTGATCCTAAGGTGAAACGAAAATCAGGTTTGCTTTTCCCCACCTATGGGGCAAGCAAAGATTTAGGGTTTCATGTCAGCTTGCCTGTTTATTACACCATTGCTCCTAACCGTGATTTAACCTTAACGCCCATTATTACCACCAAGCAAGGGGGCGTTATCGTTGGAGAATATAGACACCGTTTTTATGATGGCGATGCCCGGTTAGCCGGTAGCTATACGCACTCTCAAAAAACTCTTCCGAACGCTCCTCCCGTTTTGAACGGGCCTCGTTCACCAAAACCCGATCGTTGGCATATGGCGGCTCAAACACGATATGATTTAAGTGAGCAGTGCCGTCTAAGAACGGATATAAATCGGGCCAGTGATACGACTTATTTAACGCGTTATCCTATTAATCGGCAGAATCCCAGTTTTATTACTGCGAAGAATTTAACATCAACTGTGGGTTTAGAGCAATTTAGAGAGGATAGTTATTGGGGAGTGCAAGGATTGAGTTTTCAAACCGATGCGCCCAAGACAACCCCCCTTGTCCTGCCTTTGGTACGTTTCCATCATCAACAAGACCCTGATCGCTGGGGAGGAATTTTGTCAACCGAGGCTCATTTCTTGTCTCTATCGCGACAAATGCCTGTGGCGGGTAAGCAGGCCACGCAAATGCAACGTTTATCGGGTGGCGTTTATTGGAAACGACGTTATCTGGCGCACCATGGTCATCTAATAACATTCCAGATGGGAAGCCGGGCGGATGGCTATTATACGCGTCATTATCAACCTTCGGCTTCTGTTTCAACACACTCTGTGGAAAAAATAACCGGTCGCCTTTTCCCTCAGGCCAGTATCGATTGGCGCTATCCTTTAATAGCCAACTTCTCAACGTCAAGTTGGATTGTTCAGCCTATGGCAACCGTTATAACCAGTCCAACTTTACAAAATAAAAATATTCCCAACGAAGATTCTACACTTTTTGAACTGGATGACACCAATTTGTTTTTTGATAATCGATTTAATGGGCGGCTTGATCGTGTTGATGGAGGACATCGTGCTGTTTATGGATTTGATAACGAGATTGCGTTGCCTAATCAAAGAAGGGTGTCTCTTTTCTTAGGCCAAAGCCGTCGTTTAGACCATCGACAAATGGTTCCCCAAGGGATGGGAGAGGATCGAACCCAATCAGATTATATTGGTCGTCTGAAAGTTCGACCTGTCTCGTGGTTGACGGGACGTTATCGAGTGGGCATCCAACCTAAAAAAAGATACCCAAGATACTCCGAATTAGGAATGTGTCTGGGTGAAAAAAAATTACAATTTGATATAGGACATGTTTATTTACATAAGGTTGAGACAGGCCAACAACAGGCCATTTCCCAAATGAATTGGCAACTTCGTACCTATTGGGCTGACAAATGGTGCTTGTCGTTTGCACAGATCAAAAACCTTAAGAAGGTGGTGGGAGCCGGATCGTTAGCCAGCTTTCTCTTGGCCAGTTACCAAGATGAGTGTTTTCAATTGGATGCAGGAATTTATAAAACTTCTTATCGTGATCGCGACATTAGGCCTGATTCAGGTGTTTTACTGCAACTGGTTTTCAGGAATCTTGGTTCTTTTGCGCCTTTGACGGCACCTAAATACCCCGGATCTATGTTAACAACTTTTTGATAAAGCTGTATGAAAGGGAGGGGGGATGAAGATGATGAAACCAGAAGATGTGCAGGAGGTTTTTAAACGCTTTCAAAATGAGAATCCCGAACCCAAAACGGAATTGTTTTACACCAATCCCTATACTTTGCTGGTGGCGGTTGTTTTATCAGCGCAGGCGACCGACAAAGGAGTGAATAAAGCGACAACTTCCTTGTTTGCTAACGTTTCAACGCCCCAACAAATGTTAGAATTGGGGCTTGGGGGGTTGGCACGTTTTATTAAAACTATTGGCCTTTATAATAATAAGGCTAAAAATATTATGGCTTTATCGGAAATTTTGGTACGGAACCATCAGGGGCAGGTCCCTCAAACTCGTCAGGAATTAGAAGCCTTACCGGGAGTAGGGCATAAAACAGCCAACGTTGTTTTGAATGTGGCCTTTGGACAACCGGTTATAGCGGTCGACACCCACATTTTTCGTGTAGGCAATCGAACCGGTTTAGCGGCGGGGAAAACGGTAAAAGAAGTGGAGGAGAATCTAGAAAAAAGGGTTCCGCCGTGTTTTCGTTTGCACGCCCATCATTGGTTGATTTTACATGGACGGTATGTTTGTAAGGCCAAGAAACCTTTATGTTACGATTGTCTTATAAAAGATTTATGTTGTTTTCCTGAAAAAAATCTTAAGATCTAACGCGATTCCACAAAAGGGGGCAAGGGGCCGGAATTTTATGATGAGGCTCTAATGTCCATCGGTACGATCGTGAAAAAAAGTTGGTGTGGCTATGATCACGAATGCCAACATGTTGCCAATTTGGATAGACACGATCCAAATATTCTTCCGATTGAGAAGGACCCCAAATGTGAAAAGGGCCAAAGGGATATAAGACTTTGTTTGTTACATGATCTTCTGGGATCCATTCTTTAGGGAATAATTTTCTGGCATGTTCCTCGGCATAAATGTAACGCCCCTCTTTTTTTTCACAGGTAAAGATTTCCAAATTAAGCAAGGGCATACCAAAATACCAACCAG
>JAJZHT010000089.1 GCA_021804455.1 Pseudomonadota bacterium
GATTCATAGCTGACTCAACCGTTGGTTATTAGCTTTTTAGCAGATTTTAGCCGTGTTGTCACGACTGCTGGTATATGATCAGTCAGCCTCTCTAGCATAACCGAGGAAGTAAAATAAAGTTATTATGATCCCTAATTTTCAAAGGTTGTTGGAGTATCAATTTTCGTATGCAAAGCGTCCAAAAAGTAATAAACAGCAAAGAAGTGTCACTGGTAAGCTTTCAATTTCTTCTTCTGTAAGATTAACCAAAGAATCTATAGGCTCTGGTGTCTGGCTCATGGTCAGGGGTTTTGGCAAATTTTCGTTGACAGGGCTATTCAAGTCTTTTTCTAAGCCCATACTAGGCCCTGGTAAACCTAGAGTCATAAGCAAACAAATTAAAAATTTCTTTTTGTTCATTTTGTAGCAGAAATAGGTAAAATTTTTATTTTATTGTAACAAGATTTGTAATAATCGCTATGAAAAAATGAAATCCCGAAGAAATTTATGGTATTCGCCCCAAAAAGACAGCAGTGTTTTGATAGACCAATTTTTCTTTTCAAAAAAAGGATGGGGAATAAGAGTAATCCCTGGCATTTGTCTTCGAAAAAGCATCATGCTGCGTTTGATATGATAATCATGGGTGACAAGGCGAATGGAATGTATTTGGTTTTGTTGGATCCAAGCTTGGGCTTCTTTTGCATTGCCCCTTGTGTTTTGCGCTTGATAACCTAAATCCGTTTTTGAATCATTCCAGGTATCCTGAACCTCTTTACTGTATTGATGGCTTAAAAGCTCTGGCAATTTAACGTCAGGGTGAACTCCTGATATAAAAAGTTTTTTAGCCAAACCTTGGCGTATCAACTGAAACCCCAGTTGTACCCGGCCCTTGCTTCCTGTAAGAACAACAATAGCATCCGTGGGAGTATTAGGATCGTCAATCTTTTGAGGAATGCTTTCTAAAAATACCCCAAATCCTGCTAGCCAAATCAATAAAAGAAGCCCAAAACAGTAACGGAAAGGATGTAAAGTCATTGGTCAAAAAGTCGCAACAATCTTGTTACAGTAATACGCGTGATGAGAACACTAAAGACAGCCATCACAATCGGTAAAAAGGCAAAGAAGCATACATTTTGCCAAGTGATCATAGAGGCTACAACCAAGGGATGACCTAAAAGCTGCGGCAAATTGTTCAAAAAGAAGACAAGGCCAATACCACCTGCCCACCCGACAAACCCGCCTTGTAAACAGCTTTTATACATGTGACTTTGGAACTGTTTGGCAATAAAAGAATTTTTGGCTCCCATAAGGCGTAAGGTATCGATAATAGAACGGTAGGCGACCACGGAAGCTCTTGTAACAAGACTCATCACAACGGCTAACACAATAAAAACAAAAAGGATAAGTCCCATCGATACCATTTCGATAGCTTGATAAGTATTGGTGATTAACCCTTGCCAATGACTGTGAGTTTCAACGCGAATTCCAGCTGTAATTTGGCGTAAACGTTGAGTTAAATCCGCGACATCCAAAGCTTCCGGATTCGTAAAAGTGACATCAATCAAGATAGGAAGATCAAGGTCTTTGATATCTTCTGTATCCCCTAACCAAGGATCTAAAAGCGCCAAAAGTTCTTGTTTGGGAATAACGCGAACGTTTTCTAGGTGAGGCAGCTCTTGCAAAACGGTCAAAACTTTTTGGGTGGTCTCTTGAAACGACGAATGGGATGAATCTGTAAAGGGTATCTCAACCGTTAAAGTAGGGTTTTGGGGCCCAATCCCTCCTTTTAAGGGATGATCAAAAGAAAGAAAACAAGCTGTTATAAGAATGACTAAAACCGTTAAAGACCCCATGACCCAAGGTAAATAACGTTGATTTCCTTCTTGCTGAAGGGGAAATTGTTGGATGGTATTTTTGTTAAAAAACATACAAGCTTCGATTTAGTAAAATTCACGTCGGTATTGATTTGAAAAGGCTGGACTTGCCTGAATTTGACCCTGATACAGTTTTAGTTCAACATAAGGAAAAGCACTCACCAGGGCCTGGTTGTGGGTCGCCAAAATAATACTGGTTCCCATTTTATTTAACTCTTCAAATAGAGACATCAAACGATAGGAGCTATGGGCATCCAGATTTCCAGTTGGCTCATCGGCTAATAGTAATAGAGGCCGTGTAATGACCGCTCTTGCAATCGCAATCCTTTGCTTTTGCCCATCCGATAACTGAGGAGGCAAACTGTTAAGATGATCACCCAATCCTACCCAATGCAACAATTCTTTGGCGTAATTACGAGAACGACGTGTGTCTGTGCCTGTTATTCGCAAAGCCAAAGCAACATTATCAAGGGCGGATAAGTGGTCAATTAAACGGCAATCTTGGAATACCAACCCCATACGTTGGCGAAATGATGGCAATTCAGAACAACCGACTGTATTTACATCCTTTCCAAAAACACTGACCTTCCCCTCAGAAGTTTTTAGACCCCGATAAATAAGCTTTAGCAAAGACGTTTTTCCCACGCCGCTGGGACCTGTAAGAAAATAAAAGGCCCCTGCAAAAAAGGAATAATTCAAATCATAAAATACAGCGTGCCCGGAAGAATAATATAACCCGACATGTTCGAACTTAACAATTTCTACACTTTGGCGTTGTTGAGGAAACAACTCGAATCTCACGAATAACTTTATGTCTGCCTCAGTCTAGTCCAGATTAGGTTTTAAAATCAATCCAGGCAAAACATCCCCCCTCTGAAAGCTTATGTAACAACTAAGAAGATCTAAGACAAAGCTGTTTCTTCCCCACGCGGCTGAAAACCTCTAGGAAAGCGGAATTTCCAAGCCTCTAGCGGCTTAGAAATCCAGACCAAAAGCTTTCTAATTTCCGTAACGTACTGCAAAAAGTTGCCATATCAGAGGGACTTGCAACTTTTTCTTGCAGACCCTGGGCGTGTCCTCCCAGAACCTTGTCCAGCTTGTTATACAAGGCAACGCCTTTTGCTGACAATTTAACATGACTGGAACGACGATCATGGGGTGAAGGAATCTGAATAACATAATCGTTTTGAACCATTTTTCGCAGGTTATAGGAAACGTTCGATCCCAAATAATAACCGCGATTTGTTAACTCACCTACGGTCAACTGATTCTCACCAATATTATACAGAACAAGAGCTTGCACGTTATTAATATCAGGCGTTCCAATTCGATCCAGTTCAATCTTGATAACTTCTAAAAAAAGGCGATGTAGTCGTTCAATCATAACTACAGCTTCAAAATAAGCTTCTTTCATAGCACTACCTACCGTCATTTAATCTACTTACTTTTAATTTACCGACAATTTGTTAAAAATATTTTAATAAACGAGACCATTTTTTAAAAAAGTCCCTCAATTTAACAACGTTTTTTTATATTATCGCATTTGCATAAACCTCCGATATCACAGGAAAAAACGTGTTGAATTTTTTATGTTGTCGTTTTTCCTCTTTGTTTTTGGGCAATGGTATCTAAGATACCGTTTGCAAAAGCCGTCTCAGATTCTCCAAAAAAATCCCTGCTAATTTCGATATACTCGTTAAGAATAACCGCCGTTGGAACTAAAGGTTGAAACTTGAGTTCATACACGGCAAGCCTCAAAATATTCCGCATAACGAGAGACAACCTATCAAAACGCCACTCGGAGGAAAGGTATGCTGTAATTTCCTCGTCAATAACTTCACGATGTTCTAAAACCCCTACGACAATTTCTTGCAGAAAAGGTTCGTCAGGCTGTAAAAAGCTGGCCAAGTTGGTGTCAATCTCAGTCGCATAATTCCTATATTGAGCGATAATTTGTCCTACTTCTGTTTCTGTTTGCTCATGCTGATACAAAATCTGCACAGCATTCAAGCGTGATAACCTTCTTGTAGAAACAGGCGATTTGTTTTTTTTAACCATTATCACAACCAGCATTCTTAAAAAAATAAAACCACAAAATCCTACTCAATTCTAAAAGCAGAATAAGTGACGACTTTTTACCACTTTTCAAAGATCAACCTGAAAAAAACATCAGGATAAACTTAACTTTCCTAAGTTAATAAGACCTTAATACATTTTTCTTTAAAGACTATTAACTTTTTATAGACTTTATTACTTTTATTTCGGTAATAGCAACTTAAAATTTTGCACGCGGGGCGGCTGTTTTTTGGTTGTCTAAAAGTTTTTCGGAAAGGGAGGATGTTCCTAAAGGTGGCGTTTTTAGTGCTCTTTGGCCTTGTTGTTGCTTTCTTTTCAGTAGGTTTTTCCTTAAAGCATCACTAAGACGCTTTTGCTTTTTGGGGTCCATAGATATCGATTCTTCGCTTCTTAGAGTGGAGAAAATTGCAACTTCTTGTTGTATTTTCTGTATTTTTAATAATAGATAAACAACAGGAATACAAGCTGTACTTGCCAAAAAAAACAAGGCAGACCATCCAAAAGTATCAGCAAACCATCCGGATAATGCCGAAATAAGAACACGGCTAAAGGAACCAACGGAATATAACAGGGTAAAATGACTGACTGTAAAGGGTGATTTGCAAAAATTAGATAAATACGCAATAAAAACAGTCGTTGCTAGACCAGAACACAAGCTTTCCACACCTATTGTTACTGTTAACATGGCCATGTTATGGCCAACCCAACTTTGAACCACAAACATTAAACAAGAAAGCGTCTGTATGATAGCACACGTTATAATGGTTTGTTTCAACCCTAAACGGTGTATGACACTTCCTCCCAATAAGCCACCTCCTACCATCATGATGATGCCAAAAAATTTAGAAATTTGGGCGCATTCAATTTTGCTGAAACCCAGTTCAAATAAAAAAGGGGCAGACATGGCGTTTAAAACCGTATCAGCAATTTTAAAACAAGCAATAAAACTCACGAGTGGAACAATATAATGTTGATTTAATAGCTCTTGAAAGCATCGGCGAAAAAATTGATAGCCGTGAGTAACATTCACAATCACAGGAGAAGAAGGGGGATGATCAGGAGTAGACAACAAAGCAACAATCCCAACCAAAAGAGCACTGGCTGTCAGTGTGTAGGCGGTAGGCCACCCCCAATAAGCTGCAAGATAAAGAGTACCGGCCCCCGAAACCAACATTCCCAAACGAAATCCTATCGATTCCATGGCGGCGCCTCGACCCAACGTTTCTTGTTGATCAGAATCTTTGTTCAGCAAAGAAAGTCTGTAGGCATCAATCACAATGTCTTGCGTTGCAGAACAGAAAGAGATCACAAAGGCTAAAAAAGCGCATAAGACTATATGATTTCCCGGATCGCATTGCCCTAAAGCGATGATTGTGATCATTAACGTGATTTGCGCAAGCAACCCCCAACTTTTAGAGGGGCTAACCCAACGGCTCAGAAGGGGTACGGATAATTTTTCAATAAAAGGGGACCATAAAAATTTTAAGCTATAGGGCAGACTTGTCATCATCAACAATCCGATGAGACTTTTACTAATATGGAATTCCGTTA
>JAJZHT010000090.1 GCA_021804455.1 Pseudomonadota bacterium
CGATGATGGGCGGGCCCCGCAAAGGTCACCCTTTTGCGTTAATATTTAGATCACTGCATAATAGAAAATTCTTGAGAAATCCTTAACTACAAAGCTGAATACCCTGAAAAATAAGGAGTTGGCACGATCACGGTGGCATATTTTACCATCAAAATTGCTAAAAATAAGAATTATGCAAGGGGCTTAATATCAAGGAAAAAACCTAAAAATACAGAGCAACAATTCTCTTATATCAAGGGTAAAGTGCCCCGAAAGGGAGCTCTGTTATGTTACCAAAAAAATCCTCCAGTAACGGGAAGCGAGGACGTTGCCTTATGATCAAGAAAGATCTAAAAAATGCACAAGGATCTATCCTTTCTTCAATGCAATCTGCGGACCTCAATCTTATTTTTACAAATTTGAAGGTTCCTTGAAAAATGATAATTAGGCAAGGAACTTAAAATCAAGATCCAAGCCCACCAAGAGGACTGTTTTTCATAGATGATCCTTATCTTAATAAAAAGCAACACCTTAACTTTTAAAAGTTATGGCTAAATTCCTGTAAAATAGCACCGTCCTACAGCCAACTGAAAAACAGGATTTAAGAAGGAGACAATTTGTTGTTCCTGAGTTTTTCTCGGTCCTCCAGGCTTAAAGATTGGGTTGATTTAAGAGAGTGTCTTGCTTCCTGATTTTCTGTAAATTTCGGGTCTTGACAGTCGCACTTCTGATTCTTTTAAGATCTCAAAAAGATCATTTGGAGAAGGATTCCGCACGAATCCTTAAAAGGGGAGATAAATAATCTCCTTTTTCAACTTTTAGGGGAATTTTCTCTTTAAATGCAATTTTTCTTTAGGGAGAGGAGGCGCTAGGGTGTCTACGAACAAAGAAAGGAGAAGTTCTGATGTTAAAAAAGTTAACTTCAATTGTAAAAGTATCTTCAACAATTACCCTGGCGGCTTTTCTATCAGGAACGTCTGCACAGGCTTTGCGGGAAGGGTGTGATCCTCATGATGAGATTGCCATTTCACAGGCGGCTTTTCATCTGGCTACATCTAAATATGGTGAGCTTGAGACAAGATGGTGGAATGATTTTACTACCTCGGGAAAGAAAATCCTTCCCTATGTCAATGACATTGCCAGTAAGGATCCTAAGGCTGCAATGTGGTTTTTGGTAACGGGTGGTAAGTACGGTTTTTCCGGTAAGCAGGCCAACCAAGATGAGGCAGAATTGATTTTATCGGCTATGAAGAAGGTTGCTCAGGAGCTAAGCAAATCGAGTGGTGGCGATGCTCTTGAAGAATGGGCAAGAATCAATGTTAAGCACCATGCCGGTCACCTTCATTTGAAGCAGATTTACAAAGAATTGGATGAGTTAAAGCAAGCGAATGATCAACTAACCAAGGATGTCCTTAATTTAACAAAGCGTGTCGGAGTTTTAGAGACACAACTTGATTTGGAACAAAGAACTAGGGAATCTACGGTTAAAGTTGCTGTTGCAGAGGCTTTGGCAAAACAGCGCGAAGAAATTCGGAAAGAGATTCGAGAAGAATTTGAAGCAGAGCGCAAGCAAAGAGAAGAAAAAGACAACAAGATTATTCACTTAATAGAAGAGAAAGAAAAAGAGAGTGCTAACCTTGTAGAAAAAATTCGAGAAGAGCATAGAGAGGATACAAAAGCTTTTAGATCTTCTTTAGAACTCTTAATGAAGCAGAGTACCGATACTCAAGCTTTCTTTTTGTCAAAGTTTACAGAATTTGATCAGCGTTCTGAGGAAAAGATTGATAAACGTCTGAAAGAATTCCGTGAGGGCTTTGATCGTGAGCGTGCCGATTTTGTTCGTGAACGTGAGGAATTTGCTCGTCAACGTTCAGATTTTGTTCGTGATCTTGAGGCTGCAAGACAAAGAGAAACTGAACTTATGAACCGTCTGTTGCAGATCAGTCAGCAACCGCAGCAAGGTTTACCCCCCTATAGTGAGATGGGAGAGCAACCTGGAACGCAGCATCCTCAACATCAAACTCAAGAATCTTTGAACTTATTCTTAATACTAGGAGAGCAAGGGATTTAAGTAACTCTCCATTTTTAAGAGAAAAAACCGCCCCTTTATAAGGGGTGGTTTTTTTTTATGATACCTCTCCTTTAAGAACCTCTTGAATTCTGTTCTTACATCCGTCATGACTGATATATGTTTTGATGGATCTTTTTTTGAGGATGATATGAATGCGTTGTTAATGCAGGGGAAACGGGGTGTTGTGATGGGGTTGGCGAATGACCACTCTTTGGCATGGGGAATCAGCAAAGCCTTGGCCGAGCAGGGGGCAGAGTTGGCTTTTACTTATCAAACTGAAGCTCTTTATAAAAGACTATCACCGTTGGCAGAATCTTTAGGATCGGATTTGTGCGTACCCTGCGATGTTTCAGAACCCGGACAGATAGAGGGTGCTTATGCTGAAATTGCTAAAAAATGGCCAACCCTTGATTTTGTGGTTCATTCCTTGGCCTATGCTGATAAGGAGGAACTTAAGGGACGTTACGCCGATACCTCTCGTGATAATTTCTTAAAGGCTTTGGATATTTCCTGTTTCTCCTTTACAGAAGTTTGCCGGATTGCTTCAGATATGATGCCCAACGGGGGCAGCTTTTTAACCCTGAGTTATTATGGGGCTGAACGGGTGATGCCTCATTATAACGTGATGGGGGTGGCCAAGGCCGCTTTAGAAGCAAGCGTTCGTTATCTGGCCGTTGATCTGGGAGCTCAAAATATTCGGGTTAATGCTTTGTCAGCGGGCCCGGCCAAGACATTGGCATCTTCCGGTATTGGTGATTTTCGTTATATTTTGAAATGGAATCAGTATAATTCTCCCCTTAAACGGAATATTACCCTTGATGATGTTGGCGGAGCCGGCCTTTATCTTCTCAGTTCTTTATCCAGTGGCGTAACGGGAGAGGTTCATCACGTGGATGCTGGGTATCATGTTGTCGGGATGAAGGCTGTGGATGCCCCTGATATTTCTGTGGTTGGATAAGAAAGAGGTTGTTTCCTGTTTTGTCGAGATTCTGGGGTTAAGACCCAGAATCTCGATGTTTTGAAAATTCTTTGCCGGTTTCTAGCTTTGTTCTAAATTACCAAAGCGGGTTAATTTACCATCAAAGAACATTTTGATGGTTCCCACAGGTCCATGTCGTTGTTTAGCAAGAATAATTTCGGCTTTGTTATAAACAGCCGCCATGCGATGTTGCCATTCGGCATATTTTTCGGTGCCTTCGGGGGGTTGTTTGCGGGATTCATAATACTCTTCACGAAACACAAACATCACCACATCGGCATCTTGCTCGATAGATCCTGATTCTCTAAGGTCTGCCAGTTGAGGGCGTTTGTCATCCCTTTGTTCCACGGCACGGGAAAGCTGGGATAGCGCCAACACGGGAACATTCAGTTCTTTGGCCAACCCTTTTAATGCACGCGTGATTTCTGAAATTTCTTGAACACGATTGTCACCATTACGTCTTTGACTGCCTTCTAGAAGCTGTAAATAATCAATAACAATCAATCCAATATTATGTTGTCGTTGTAAACGTCGGGCACGATTTCGCAAACTCATAATATTCAAACTAGGAGTATCGTCAATAAACAAGGGAATGTTATGAATTTGGCGACTGATTTCAACAAACAGAGGGAAGTCTTGGCTGCTAATCTCACCCCGTCGAATCCGATCGGATGAGATTTTCGCTTCACTGGCTAAAATACGGGTGGCTAACTGCTCCGCCGACATTTCAAGGGAGAAAAAGGCCACCGGAGCTCCCTCTCGTTGGTTATTAAGATGAGATAAGGCGGCGTTAAAGGCAATATTGGTGGCCAAGGCTGTTTTCCCCATAGAAGGACGTCCTGCCAAAATTAATAAATCAGAGGGGTGAAGTCCCCCCAAGGCTTTATCTAAATCGATAAGGCCCGATGTCACACCCACCACATGACTGTCCCGTTTAAAGGCAATTTCTGCTGTTTCTACGGCTTTAATAAGGGCTTGGTTAAAAGCAACAGCCCCATTTCCAGCCTGCCCTTTCATGGCCAGGTCATACAGCTTTTTTTCGGTATTTTCAATATGTTGACTGGCGGTTTGGTCCAGATCAAAGTTGCGAACTTCTTGAACAACATCGTGGCTGATGCTGATCAATTGGCGCCTTAAATACAAATCATAAATGAGACGCCCATAGTCAGCGGTACTGACAATTGACATGACCGAGGCGGCTAGATCCACAAGATATCCGGGTCCACCGGCGGCCTTCAACGGCTCGTCCTGGGCCATAATATCTTTAAGCGTGATGGGATCGGCAATTTGTCCCCGATGGATCAAGCGCTGGATGTTCTCAAAAATACGTACATGAACAGGGTGAGAAAAATGTTCTGCCCGTAAAAAGTCGCTGACATGTTCAAAGGCATCGTTATTTAACAGCAAAGCGCCTAATAAAGATTGTTCTGCCTCTAGGTTATGAAGGGGAAGAAGCTCTGAAGTCGGGCTTTGTGTTAACGAGGGGGAAAGGGGAAGAATCGCTGCTGCTGTTGTCATCAATCAGAACGCCCCTTTTCCATGGCTTCGGCTCTTAAACGTCGATAATGATCAAGGGGAAGCAACTGCCCCTTAGGTACCAAACTGGAAAATAAAATGCCGTGCGTATGATCAATTTCATGTTGAATCAAGCGGGCGAGAAAACCCTGAACACGTCCTGTGACACGGGAGCCGTCGATTAAAAAGGCCTCATAATCGATGGTTTTATAGCGAGCAACAGGCCCTGCAAAGCCCCCAACAGAAAAACATCCTTCATAGTCAATCGATTGTTCTGTGCCAAACGGTTGATAACGGGCGTTCAGCCAAACTGTTTTAGGCATGGTATCGATTAAATCAGGGCGCCATTTTTTAAGTTCCGGACTATAAGGAGCCGCGAAAATAATACCTTGTTTAGAAAATCCCAATTGAGGGGCTGCAAGACCGGCACAGTTTTCTTCAGCGTCGAATTTAGCTTCTAAGGTTTTGATGATGGTTAGGTCTGGATCAGAAAGAGGGAAGGAAAAAGGCTGAGCAGGCGTTAGCAACACTTCCTTGTCAGGGGAGTAAGGATCCTTAATAACGACATAATCAGGTAATGAAGACATGAAGAATTAAAATATTAAAGCATCATAAGGGATATCTTCCTATTAAAGGGGAGAATAGAATTTTTTTTCAAGCTTAAAAAATGGTTTTTGGTGAGCGTTCAATTTCTTATGAAAAGGAATTCTTTCTCAAGTTAACCTTTTGGTAAGGATTTTAGGGGTAAGATAAAGATCTAGCCTAGGTGATAGAGAAATCCCTTTTTAAAACAAGAATAAAGGGGCCATAAGAGAAATTTTGCCCACCGTTCTTGTAAGAAGGTGGGTGTAGCCCCCCTCCCGTTTAGGGAGGCAGTGGGCGGGGGGTGGCAAAAAAACAAATTAACTTTTTGTTAA
>JAJZHT010000091.1 GCA_021804455.1 Pseudomonadota bacterium
GCTGGATGGTGATAAGAAGAAGCCTCAACTTTAGGCAGAACGTGCTGCTGGCTTAAAGTCAAAACAGTAAAAAATTTATTCCGCGGACCCTCCAAATAAAGCTGAAGCTGGGAATGTTGATCCGTAGCTCCTGTGGCTTGAAGAGGGGTTGTTCCGTGAGATTGTCCGTTTGAATCCTTCTTCCCTAAACTTTCCGCCCACAATTGACTATACCAACAGGCTAATTTTTGCAATCGATCGCAATAGGTAAAAAAAACCGACTGATTCACACCTTGTTTTTGCAAACTTTCCTGCATCATCGCCGCTATTAAAGGGGAACAATTACCAACTGTTGCTTGACTCAAACCCGACAGAACTTCTAACGCTCCTACCCGAACTTCTCGCCCATCAACACCTGCTATAAAACTGGGCAACATACCAACAACGGTAAAAACAGAAAATCGCCCACCAACATCGTGAGGATGGTCCAAAGTTGGCAGATACAAAGCTGCTGCCAGTTCTCGAATAGCGTTGTTCCCAGGTTCACTAACAATCAGAAAATGCTGGGTTAAATCAAGCCCTTTCCAAAAATGAAAACAGGTCAACAGCTGCATTAACGTTTCAGCGGTATTTCCTGACTTGGAAATGGCGATAACCCCTGTTCTGGCTAGAGAAATTTTTTTTAAAGCATGATCAAAAGTAGAGGCATCGATATTATCTAAAAAATGCAACCTTGGTGAACTTGTTTGACGCAAAGCTGTTAGGGCTTGTCCCCCTAAACTTGAACCTCCCGTTCCCAAAATGAGGATGTCATCAAAATTTTGATAACGTTGAGCTTGGTATTCAATTACCTCCAGATCATCATGCAAACGTTGGAAAAGGGGCAGTGTTGACAACAAACCTTGTAAATAACGCAGGGTTTCTTCACCCTTTGTAACTTCACAATTTTGTAAGGAGGAAGATGAGGAAATGTCCATACGATTCTAATCCCAATAAACGATTATATCTGTTCTGTAAAGGGTCCATGGGGTAACCCATGAATAAATTGTTTCACATAAGGGTTGTCGGTTTGGTCCATCTCAGCCACGGTTCCTGTCCAAATCAAACGCCCCTTAAATAATAATCCAACCTTATCAGCAATTTTACGCAAGCTGTTGATGTCGTGAGTAATTGTCACAGCACTGGCCCCCAAATCACGAACACACCGAATAATAAGATCATTAATGGTCCCGCTGATAATAGGGTCCAGCCCCGTGGTCGGTTCATCAAAAAAAATGACCTTAGGATTGGTTGCAATCGCTCGGGCAAGAGCAACACGCTTTTGCATTCCCCCCGACAATTCCGCAGGAAAAATATCAGCAACGGCAGGCGACAAATCAACAGCTTTCAATTTTTCTAGGGCGATCTCTTTGGCTTTACTTTTGCTCATCCCCATTCCCTGAACCAAACCAAAAGCTACATTTTCAGCCACAGTCATACTGTCAAAAAGGGCTCCTCCTTGAAACAGCATTCCAACCTGATTCAGCAACTGCTGACGTTGGGCTGTTGACAATTGCCCCACATCGTGCCCATTGATATAAATTTTTCCTCTTTCAAAGGCTAACAAGCCTAAAATACACTTAATTAAAACGGATTTCCCGGTTCCTGAACTGCCGATAATAACAAAAGATTCGCCTGGAAAAACCTCAAAATCTAAGTCTTCCAAAACAACCTTGTCACCAAACTGCTTTCTTAACTTTTCAACACGGATTAAGGGAGTTGTTGTCATTCTTACTTCTCAAATAAAAGGATGGTCAAGGCATAGTTCATAAACAAAATCAAGATAGAAGCCGAAACAACAGCATTCGTTGTAGCACGCCCCACCCCTTCAGCACCACGGTTAGAGTAATAACCATGATAGCATCCCATCAAACTAATGATCAGCCCAAAGCAAGACGCCTTAATCACGCCGGAAATAACATCATTCATTTCTAAATAACGCCACGTTTGATCAAGATAATTGGCGGCATTAAATCCCAATTTATAAACCCCAACACTATACCCACCCATAACACCAATAATGTCGGCAATAACCACCAACAAAGGTAACATCAACGCACCCGCAATCAAACGGGGCACAACCAGATATTTCAAGGGATGAGTTGATAACATACTCAGCGCGTCGATTTGTTCTGTTACCCTCATTGTGCCAATTTCAGCGGCCATGGCGGCTCCCACACGTCCAGCCACCATCAAGCCCGCTAAAACAGGGCCTAATTCTCGCGTCATAGACAAGACAACAACTGTGGCAACAGCACTTTCTGCTGAAAAACGTGAAAACCCGGTATAACTTTGTAGAGCCAAAACCATCCCTGTGAAAATAGCGGTCAACCCAACAACCGGCAAAGAGAAATACCCAATTTGAATAAACTGATTCAAAATCTGCCGACCATACCAGGGGGGGTGAAACGTATGACGCAAAACATCCCCTAAAAACAAAACAATCCGCCCACATTGAGAGAAAAGAGCCAAGGCCGCACGACCCACGGTCGCCAAAAATGTTAACACAACGCCGTCTCCGCTGTTAAAATTGATTGCGTTTGAGTATATACACGCTGAACCCTATCCCCAAGATTTAAAAGTATTTCATAATGAATCATCTGAGACCATCCAGACCACACCTCGGGAGTTAAAGTATTGTTCAAAAGGGTCGCCCAATCTCCCACTTTTACATTCGAAACATTTGTAACGTCAACGGTCATTAAGTCCATCGAAACACGACCAACAATCGGAGCTTTTTGACCGTCTATCCAAACATGAGCTTCGGGATTTTGGGCTAAACGCCAAGGCACCCCATCCCCATACCCAATGGCTAAACAAGCAAGACGCATCGGCTTTTGGGCAATAAATGTTTCCCCATAGCCGACAGGGTCCTTGGCTTGAATTTCTTGAATTTGCAAAATTTGAGCTTGAAGCGTAAGACAAGGTGAAAGAGACCCTTCATCCCCTCCCAAACCATAAAGGGCAACACCAGGTCGAACCATATCAAAATGGTAAGCCGAACCAAGAAAGATGCCGCCCGAGTTGGCTAAACTGATAAGCGATTTAGGATGATTCCTTTGTAACTCCCTCATTTGACGCAACTGTTTTAAATTAGCAGGGTGATTGCCATCCTCAGCACAAGACAAATGACTCATCACCAAACGTAAATTTAAATAAGGATAGGCAGAAAAATCTAAAGACTGATACTCAGACCATGGTAACCCCAATCGGTGCATATGGGTGTTAATATGAAGGGCGGTTGGTAAAGCCTTTTCAACACATCTACAATAGGAATGCCAATCTTCTAAATCCTTTAAGGTATTCAAAACAGGGATTAGGTTGTTATGATGATAAAAGGTTGGCCAATCAGAGGAATCATAAGGGCCATTCAAAACATAAATCTTAGCCGTTCCTTCTGCCAAAGTTTGTTTCAAAAAAACCGCCTCATCCTTATAGGCAACAAAAAAATGCCGGCATCCTACCCCGTATAAAGCAGGAGCCACAGCCTCTACTCCCAATCCATAGGCGTTGGCCTTTAAAACAACGGCACAATCGGCTTTACCAATCCTGTGACGAAGGCTCAGGTAATTTTTTTGAATCGCTGCAAGGTCAATCATAACCCTGGAATAAGGATTGGATAAGGACATTACCTCTCCGCAAATGTTAGGGGATTTTGGATAGGAGTCTCTAAAAAAGGTACTCCTAAATGAGAATAAGCGTGGTCCGTAAGAGTCCGACCTCGGGGAGTGCGTTGAATGAATCCCTGCTGAATAAGGTAAGGTTCAATCACTTCTTCTAAAGTGTCTCTTTGCTCCGACAGTGCAGCAGCCAACGTTTCAATCCCCACGGGCCCCCCTTTGTAATAATCAGCAATCGTCCGTAAATAACGTATATCTTGCCCATCAAGGCCTAAGGGATCCACTTCTAGGTGATTTAAAGCTTGGTTGGCAAGGGATTGGTCAACAACCGTTTGCCCTAAAACACTGGCAAAATCACGAACACGGCGCAACAAGCGCCCCGCAACACGCGGAGTTCCCCGGGAACGGCGGGCAATTTCACAAGCCCCTTGTTCCTGAATCTTTAAATCCAAAATCCTAGCAGCCCGACGTACAATCAAAGTTAGTTCTTCCAATTCATAAAATTGTAGTCGTAAAGGAATTCCGAATCTTTCCCGCAACGGCTGGGTTAATAACCCCGAACGTGTTGTTGCCCCAATAAGCGTAAAGGGTACCAAATCCAAACGAATGGAACGAGCCGCGGGCCCCTCCCCAATCATGATATCCAGCTTGAAATCTTCCATTGCTGAATACAAAACTTCTTCGATGGTGGGATTCAGACGATGAATTTCATCGATAAAAAGAACATCATGGGGCTGGAGGTTCGTAAGCAAAGCCGCCAAATCACCCGCTTTGGCAATCACAGGACCTGACGTTGCCCGAAAACCAACATTCATTTCCTTGGCAATAATTTGCGCCAAGGTGGTTTTTCCCAAACCTGGGGGACCAAATAAAAGGACATGGTCTAGAGCTTCTTTGCGATTTTTGGCGGCTTGAATAAAAATACTAAGGTTATGCCGTACAGGTGCTTGCCCTGTAAACTCGGCCAACGTTTGAGGACGAAGGCTGATTTCCAGATCTTCCTCCGACTGACTTTTACCATCAATCAAACGTGCCTCTTGCATAGGGTTAAGATGCCTTTGCTAATTTTTGTAAAGATAAACGAATCAAAACCTCAGGGGCCGTATGGGTTGGATTATCTTTTAATGTCTTACTGAGGGCCGTACTAGCCTCTGCCCGTGAATAGCCAAGACTGATTAAACCAGCCACCACATCTTCCATAGAAGGAGAGGGCAAAACCACATCTGCTGTTGAAGTTGCAGCCCCTGTTAAGAGTTTATCTTTAAGTTCCAAAACAATCCGTCCGGCAATTTTGGCCCCTACCCCCTCGGCCTGGGTTAAGGCCAAACGATCCTGGCGTGCAATGGCTATTTTCAACTCATCCGGCGTTAAAGCCGACAAAATCGCCAACGCAACCCGAACACCCACCCCTTGAACATTTAAAAGCGCCTGGAAACAATGGCGTTCTTCCCATCCATAAAAACCACACAACTGTTGATGATCCTGGCGAAGGATGTGTTCAATCCATAAACTGACCTTTTGCCCAACCGGCGGCAATTCAGTCAAGGTTTTAGCAGAAACTTGAACCCCATAGCCAACCCCTTGTACATCCAAAATTACACTATTTTGAAGAAGGGTATCCAAGATGCCTGTTAATTTTTCAATCATCAAAAAAGTGGGGGAAATAAAATCTACTCCCCCTAGGATGGCATAAAAGCCACAGTTTAGACAACAAAGAAATCGAGGATTCTTTAACCATTAATCTTCGCCTTCAGATCCCTCGTCCTCGCTGAATTCATCCTCGCTG
>JAJZHT010000092.1 GCA_021804455.1 Pseudomonadota bacterium
AGGGGGTTAACTCTCACGAAGGTTAGGCCGTAGGCGCAGGCTGAGGCGTATTGGCAGGATGTTCTGGGATAGCTTCCTTTTTAGGAAGTTCGGGCGCAGACGGTCCTCCCTTTCCTAGGGAACTTGCTCCATGGTTCGAAGATGGCTCCTTATTATCTTGATTTTTAGAAGGTTCATGATCCTTATTATCTTTCGATTTACTATCCGTTTCTTCTTCAATCTTTAAAGAAACGTAACGAGGTTCATTGTTACGAATCACCAAAAGTAAAACATTTTTACGCTTTGATTTCTTGGCAGACTCAATACTGTTGTTAAAGTCTTGAGGCGTGTTCAACTCTTTCTGGTTGGCTTCAACAATAACATCACCCCTCATAAGACCAACATCCACAGCAGGGCTGTTGCTGTCAACTTTTAGGACATAAACCCCCTTCAAAGTACCATTTTGGGCATAGCGCTGTTTGACATCATCGGGAATTGTTCCAACTTTAATTCCTAAAACTTCTATGGATTGAACATCAGACGTTTTTTCTTCGCCATCAATCTTACCCTTTTGTAAAGCCTCTTCAAACTCACCAATTTTAACATCGAGAGTCAGTTCCTTACCTTTACGCCATACTTTGATTTTACATTCTTTTCCAATCGGAGTTTCTCCTACCAGACGCGACAAACGATTAGACTCATTAATAGGTTTACCATCAAATTCCAAAACCACATCACCGCTTTGTAATCCAGCTTTTTGAGCAGGACCTTCCGAAGTAACACTGCCAATAATCGCTCCCTGAGTTTTTAGGCCCAAACTTTCCGCCATATCCTCGGTTAGGTTCTGGATGCGAACTCCCAGCCACCCTCTTTTGGTACGGCCGTATTCCAGCAATTGTTCAACTGTTTTTTTGGCAATATCGGCCGGAATGGCAAAACCAATTCCAACATTGCCCCCACTGGGAGAAAAAATAGCCGTATTAATACCGATAACCTTGCCCTTCGTGCTCAACAAGCAACCACCTGAATTGCCCATATTAATCTGGGCACTGTGTTGAATAAAAGCATCGACATAATTGTTGCGGCTGGGCGTTACAAGGTCACGACCCTTACTGGAAATAATACCGTTTGTAACAGTGCTTCCCAAACCAAAAGGATTTCCTATGGCTAAAACCCACTCGCCAACTTTAGCGTGCTCCGAATCCCCCCATTCCAAGGTGGGAAGCTTACGTTTTTCCTCAGGCAAGCTATCTGTTTTCACCCTTAAAATAGCAATATCGGTTCGTTCATCGGTTGCGTGAACAACAGCCTCTAATTCCGTTTTATCATTTAAGAAAATACTGATTTTCTTGGCATCGGCAATGACGTGATAATTGGTTACAATGAACGCCTGTTGCTGATCTGAACGAATAATAAAACCCGACCCCAAAGATTGAACGCGCCGTGGACGATCAAAATCAAAAAAATCACGGAATAATTCTTCAGGAAATCCTGGAAAATTGCGAGGAATATCAAAAGGACGATCTTTGCCTTCGATAACCTGTGTGGTAGCCACATTAACGACAGCGGGCAAAGCAGCTTCAGCAATTGCGACAAACCCCTTGGTGATATCTAAATCCTTTCCGTTTTCATTATCTTTAGCATTGCTGGAAGAAGTGTTAGTGCTCTCTTGTACAGCTGTGGCAGAGACGGTCTCTGTTTTTTTGACAGCTTCCGGGGTGGGTTTGCTGGCCCATGCCAAAGCCAAGGGCGATACAAGACTCAAAATCATGCAGGATAAGGCTGTTTTCTTAACAATCTGAGATAAATACATTTTCTTTTCAAAAGACGACTTTACTTTCACGCTTGAACTCCATTCAAGATTAAGGGTTGGGGGCTTTTCTAAAATAAGTTAAAAGATCACTGTCCGTAGATAAAACATACGTTGTATCAGCATCCAATGCTTCTTTATAAGTTTCCATTGTACGATAAAAATTATAAAATGAAGCATCTTTTCCAAAGGCCTCTGCCGCCAATTTAATAGCCTCGGCATCACCTTGACCACGACAAATTTGTGCTTTTTGTTCAGCCTCAGCTAGGATAATTACACTTTCTTTGTCGGCGTCAGCTCGAATACCCTGGGCTGCCTCGGCACCCTTGGCACGATTTTCCATGGCAAAACGACCTAACTCGGCATTCATACGTGCAAAAACGGCGTTTCGGTTTTCAACAGGCAATTCTGTACGAATGATTCGTACGTCAATAATTTCCAATCCCAAAGGCGCAGCCATCGATCGAACCTCTTGCTCGATTTGATGCATGATTCCCGATCGCTCAGCGCTCAGCATCGTGCGAAGAGGTATTTTGCCCAAGACATTACGAACGGAACTACTGATTAAAGCCTCCAAACGCATTTGCGCCCCCGTTTCAGAAGCCGGCTTAATAGTACGAAAAAACAACAAAGGATCACTAATACGGTACCGGGTATAGGTATCAACAACCAAACGCTTTTGGTCCCCTGTGGTAATCTGTATAGGGGGCAAATCGTAATCAAGAACCCTTTTATCATAAAAAGTAACATCTTGAATGAAAGGAATTTTGAATTTCAGACCCGGTTTTGTATGGACTCTGCGCCATTCACCAAATTGCAGAACGATAGCCTGGCTGGTTTGGTCAACTGTGAAAATGGAGGTACTAACCAACATGAGGCCAAACATCAAAGATGCCAAGATAAGGATAGGAAGTTTAGAAGTATTCATAATTTTTACCCTTTTTTAGAATCAGGGTTAGAAGGCGTTGTTTCATTCGAATAATTCTCAGAAACAGTCGAGGGTGACGTCTGTGGTTTTTTAGAAGGCTGTAGGTTCAAATAAGGAACGACGCCAGATCCCCCCTTCCCTGCTTCTATTCCTGGACTTACAAAAACTTTATTCCCTTTGGCCAAAACCTTTTGCATTGTTTCAAGGTAATAACGGCGTGTTGTTATTTCTGGATTTAGTTTATAAGAAGCCAGAATCGAATTAAAGCGAGCAACTTCACCTTTAATTTGGGCAATAATTTGTTGTTGATAAGCCTCAGCCGAGCGCAAAATCTCCATAGCCTTTCCCCGTGCCCGAGGCAATTTGTCATTTCGATAAGCCTCTGCCTCGTTACGTAAACGATCAGCATCCACCAAAGACGCCTGCATGTCATTGAAAGCCTGAACAACCTGTACGGGTGGATCAACCCTTTGCAATTGAACGCTGACAACTTGAACGCCGGCCTTATAAACGTCCAGAATTTTTTGCAATAATTCCTGAGATTTACTGCCTATAGTCTCTCGACCTTCAGTTAGGGCCAAACGGGCTGTTGTTTGACCGAGAATTTCACGAATGGCACTTTCAGCGGCAACGCGAATGGTTCCCTCTGGATCCCTTAAAGTAAACAAGTAATCGGAAATATCCTTGATCTTCCACAAAACCGTATAGTTTGTGTGTACCATGTTCTCGTCACCCGTTAGAATGAGATTCTGTTCTTGAGCCTCGGCCGTAGTACGACCTGTGTCAGCTCTTAACCCGCCGTCGATTTTATTTAAGACAGCAACTTTTTTAATAATTTCATATTCAATAGGTGTAGGAAGACGATAACGTAAACCTGGTTGACTGATGCGAACCATTTCCCCGAATCGCAATACAACCGCCAGTTCTCCCTCTTGGACACGGTAAAAACCTGAACTAAACCATATTCCCCCCACAATAAAGACCGCAGCTATAAATAAGCTGACAATCCCTTTTTGACCTCCATCACCCGTACCGCCAGTGCTTTTGGTATTATTCTTTTGCTGGCGCCACCATTCTTGAATTTTTTCCAAAAGATCATCCAACGCGTTCCCCGAGGAAGCTGAAGGTTTTTGTGGATTGCGTCGATTTTGCAATGATTCTACTTTATTTTTCCCTGCTGTCCCTCTGTTGTTTTTAGGGATTTCTTCGGTTTTTTCATTTTGAGCCCAAGGATTCTGGGGCATTTCATCCTGCGGATTATCTTGATCGTCAAGCGTCATATTGGTTTCGCACTTTAAAAGGACTTTACTAGAAGTCCTCTCACTATAGCGAATGTCGTCTTTGCACTCAATGGGGGTTCTTTATCTTGGATGTACGACACGGAACTTTTTGGTAGATAAGATGGGATGTTAAGCCTATATTAACTTCAATTCTCTATCCTAAGTATAATTTCGTGCAGGCTTTGTAATGACCGTGCTGGGAATAAAATTGAACAAAATTATTCTTTTCTTACTAGCATTCAATACTGTTTTTATGGACAAAGCTCAGGCGAGCCTTTCTGAAGACGAGATAACAGATTTATCGCGTCGCTATATACATTTCCAACCAAGAGAGTTTCCTGACGTTAGGGATAAGCCTTGTAAAGCGATACAGTTTGTCTACTTCTTGCAACACGAACTCCAGAGTGCTGAACAAAGCAATAACTCCAAGCATTCTCAAAAACTCGCCCGGGAAATTGTTGCTATTATTACCGAAGGGACAGGCGTGGGGGGGATCAGCACCCAACGTTCCGCCACAGAGGAGGAGAAAAAAATTATTTTTGGGGCTTTATATCAAGCTTACTCTAAGGGAGCTGAATATATAAACGTACAAAATCCCACAGGCCATCAAAGAGTTATCCAAACTGTTTATGAGGTGGGGAAGAATTCCCAAGGGTCTCTACCTAAAACCTATAATTTCATTAGCGATACGTCTGCTTATGAAAAATTTATGAAAGAATTTCAGTGGGTTTATTTACAATTAGAAAATGAGCCTGATTGGAGGGTCTATGGTGATAAGTTTTGGCAAATCCTAAAAAGTCCGAAGGAAAAACTAGAATTTAAAGAATTCTTTTTAAAAAACCCTCAGGAAATCGATTTGCTTCGGCAAGCTGATCGGTTTTTATCAAAAAAAGGAACATGGACCTATGCAATAGATCCGGCAAGTGTCTTAAGGTATTTAAAAAAGGTTGCGCCTGAAGAAAGGGATCAATTTGTTGATAAGGTTCTGAAAATTATTGCTAACATACCAGAAGATTTGGAAGGTTGTCGTACGGCCTTTAGAGCCCTTATTGATCTGGATCGAAAGGAACGAGAGGAATTTGTAAAACATTTTTTAATCCTTATTACACAGGCTCCCGGACTCAATTCCAAGCAATGTGCGAAAATCTTAGATAGTCTTTATTATGTAGAGAAGGAAGAAAGAGAAAAGTTTATTGAATACGTTTTGAAGATTTTTCCAGATACGGCACTTGAGTTATTTCAAAGTCGCGAAGAGTCAATTCGTGAGATATTAAGAAAAGGTTATCAAAGTGCCATAGAGGATTTGTCTGAGTACTCTGATTCTGAACAAAGACAAAATCGGATCAATCAAGTTTTGCGTTTTGCGGAAGAAAATAAATTACCTGATGATGAAATTGTCAT
>JAJZHT010000093.1 GCA_021804455.1 Pseudomonadota bacterium
CCATAATTAACACAGTCTTACCAACGCCCGCTCCTCCAAAAA
Source organism: Pseudomonadota bacterium (assembly GCA_021804455.1). Lineage (GTDB taxonomy): Bacteria > Pseudomonadota > Alphaproteobacteria > Paracaedibacterales > CAIULA01 > Finniella. The sequence goes on from JAJZHT010000093.1 coordinate 43, forward strand.
GTCCAATTTTTCCACCTCTAGGATAAGGAGTTAAAAGATCAATGACTTTAATGCCTGTTATCAAAACTTCGGTTGCTGCAGATTCCTCTATAAACTCGGGAGGATAACGATGAATAGGTAATCGAAGTTCTGTCTTGATAGGACCTCGATCATCCACAGGGTCACCAATAACATTCATAATGCGGCCCAAAGTTTCGGGACCTACAGGAACCGTAATAGGGCTGCCGGTATCGATGACAACGGCACCTCGTTGCAATCCGTTGGTGGTGTCCATGGCGATTGTACGAACGGTATTTTCCCCCAAATGGGTGGCAACCTCTAAAACTAATTTATGAACCTCTGACCCTTCAGAAACAGACACCTCCAAAGCATTCAAGATAGGCGGCAGATGTTCTTCAAAGTAAACATCGACCACAGCGCCAATAACTTGCGAGACAATTCCTTGGTTTTTATAGGGGACAATATTTTTTTTGGCAGCAGCAGTCATTATTCTTCCTTTTACATTTCTTGAGCCGCAGAAATAATTTCAATCAGTTGATTGGTAATATGGTCTTGGCGTGTTTGGTTATAGGTTAATTGTAGCTTTTGTAAGATATCCCGGGCATTCCGCGTGGCGCTGTCCATGGCCGTCATACGTGCAGCTTGTTCACAAAGGTTGCTTTCCAAGAAAATCCGATACAGCTGAACCTTTAAATAATCTTGTAAAAAAGTTGGTAGAAGGTGATCCACTTGAGGTTCTAAAAGTAAATAGGGAACTTTTGGTGGATTTTCTAAGGAAACAACAGGTACAAGGTTGGTAACCTGTAAGGTTTGGGTAATGATATTTTTAAACGTATAGTGAATAACTTTAATCGTTCCTATCTTTCCTTCATCAAGCCACTCTTTAAGTTTGTCGACCAACGCATCAAGGGCCAAAGAATCAAGATTATCAAACAAGGGTAAGGGAAGAATAGAGGCCCTTAAACGATTCGGTAACAATTCCAAACTCTTGCGTCCGATAATACCCAATCGTGGCGATGTTTGTTGGTCGACTTCATGGATCATGGCTTTTATAAGGTTTGCGTTATACCCGCCGCATAATCCTCTGTGGGTGCCCATTACTAGCAACAAGACGGGGCCGTCTCCCCCCTTTAAAAGCTTTTTATCGTGGGGAGTCCAATCATCAAGAGAGATTTCTTGTGTCAGTAATGGGTTTAGAATGAAAGTCATTTTATCATGATAGGATCGAAAGGAAACGACTTTATCTTGGCTGCGACGCAATTTGGCAGCCGCCACCATTTGCATGGCGGCTGTGATCTTTTGGGTGGAACGGATGGTTTTAATTCGCCCGCGTAATTCCTTAAGCGTTGACATGTCTTTGCCTCAACTCAAGCCAATCTTTGACAAAAGTTTTTAGAAAGGTGACTAAAGTCTCCTGACTTTCTGAATCAAGGGTATGTTTTTGATCAACTTCATCAAAAATATGGGGATGAAAATGGCGTAAATCCTTAAGGTATTCCTTTTCAAAATCAGCCAATTGGTTGACTGGTATTGCGTCCAAAAAACCACGAACACCGGCAAATAAGAACAAGACAATCTCAGCCTGCGTTAAAGGGTGATGCTGGGGTTGTTTCAACATTTCCACAAGGCGGTGACCACGATCCAAAAGTTGACGGGTCGAAGCATCCAAATCACTGGAAAATTTGGAAAAAGCTGCCATTTCTCGATATTGGGCCAGATCTAATTTAATGCGCCCTGCGACGTGTTTCATAGCTTTGGTTTGGGCTGCTGAACCTACGCGGCTCACCGAAAGTCCGACGTTAATAGCAGGACGAATCCCCTGGTAAAATAAGTCTGATTCCAGAAAAATTTGCCCATCCGTGATGGAAATTACATTTGTGGGGATATAGGCGGAAACATCACCCGCCTGAGTCTCAATAATCGGTAGGGCTGTTAAAGACCCTCCACCGCAGCTGTCACTCATTTTAGCAGCACGTTCTAGCAAGCGGGAATGAAGGTAAAAAACATCTCCTGGGTAGGCTTCTCGGCCAGGAGGACGGCGCAACAATAAAGACATTTGCCGGTAGGCTACCGCGTGCTTAGACAAATCATCATAAATAACCAGAGCGTGCATTCCCCGATCACGGAAATATTCCCCCATGGCACAGGCTGTATAAGGGGACAAATATTGAAGAGGGGCAGGATCCGATGCCGTGGCCGCAACAACAATGGTATAATCCATAGCACCATGGTCTTGAAGTGTTTTAACAATTTTGGAAACGGAGGATTGTTTTTGCCCAATGGCTACGTAAATACAAAAAAGCTTTTGGCAAGGATCTTCAGTTTGATTGGTCTTAAGCTGATTCAAAATGGTATCGATGGCCAGCGTTGTTTTCCCAGTTTGACGATCACCAATAATTAACTCTCGTTGCCCACGACCAATAGGCACCAGGGAATCAATAGCTTTGATTCCTGTTTGCATAGGCTCGTGAACGGATCGACGCTGAATAATACCGGGGGCTTTCGTTTCGACGGGCGCAAACTCAACATCATGTAATTCACCCTTGCCATCAATAGGATTGCCAAGGCCATCAACAACTCTTCCTAAAAGTCCCATACCGACATTAACGTCGACAATTTTATGGGTTCTTTTGACCAAATCACCCTCTTGAACAGAACGATCATTACCCACAATAACGACACCAACATTATCAGTCTCAAGATTCAGGGCGATTCCTCGAATAACTTTTTGATCTTCAGAAATAATATCAACCCATTCACCCGCTCGAATATGATCAAGGCCATAAACACGGGCAATACCATCTCCCACAGCTAAGACTCTGCCTGTTTCTAAAACTTCAGCTTTAGGTTGAAAATGGGTAATCTTTTCTTGCAGGATGCTAAAAATTTCAGTGGCGCGTGCTTGCATTGTATTTTCCTTTAAGAGCCGCTGTTAAAGAGGTAATATGAGAATGGAAGCTTGCATCCAAACGTAAACAATCTGATTCTACAACCAAACCTGCTTGGAGAGTAGGGTTAACTTGAAACGTCAAAATCAAATGATCTTTCCATATTTTTTTTAGAGTCTTAGACAAGTTTTCTTGTTCATTTACCGACATGGGGGTTGCGGTTTGCACAAGAACGTTTCTTTGTCCCTTCTTTGTCCTATGAAGAATGTCGTAAATATGAAGGATAGAAGGCCATAATTCGAGCCTCTTTTGTTGAGCCAAGAGCATACAGAAGTTAACCACGGGGGGGTGTAGATGCATTTTTTTACCCAGACCCTGCCATAGCTCAAATTTTTGGCGGTCATTTAAAACACCACTGGCTAAAGCTTGCCATATCCTTTGTTGACTTGTACGCAAATGATCTAATTTATTAAGATCTTGACTCACAGAATCAAGGATCCCTTCCTTTTCAGCGCACAAGAAAAGAGCCCGAGCATATCGTCCGGGAAGTGATGTCAGTAAAATCTTTAAAAGAGCTTTATCCATAGAGACCCTAAAAAGGGCAAAAATAATAGCCATTATATAGCATGTTCTTTGTAAAAAGAGAGGTGTTTTTTTGCAAAAAAACCGTCTTTGTTTAAACAGCTGGTCGTTTTATAGAGAGGGTGTGAGTAGCGTTTTTAGTAAAGGAGATAAACAATGGTTGCTGGTACTGTTAAGTGGTTTAACCATTCTAAAGGATATGGATTTATTCAACCAGAACAAGGCGGAGAAGATACTTTTGTTCATATTACCGTGGTTCGAAAGTCTGGTTTTGAAACTCTTTATCAGGGGCAGAAACTTTATTATGAATCCAAGGATAATCAAGGACGGTCTGCAGCCGTAAGTTTGAGTTATTCCTAGTTAACGCATATCCCGTTCACGGAGTGGAACCTCCCTGTTAAGGGAGGTTTTTTATAACTGAAGGTTGCTAGATTCTTTTGAAAATCTCGCTTTTTCCCTCGAACATTAAGTTAATAGCCGAAAGAACAGCCTTACGATTCTGAACCGCAAATTCGATGTACCCCTGGTCGTAATCCGAGTAAACAAGGGATAAGTCATAACCTTTAAATTGGAACTCATCCCCATTCCAGTGTTGTAGGGGGACGCGTTTTTTACGATACAGCAAGAAAAGTTGATTTTGATCTTTTTGGATTTCAAATCGTCCATATAAAGGGTTCTCATAAATCCCAACATAAACAGATAAATCATGCGGTTTCCTTGGGTTTTGCAGTCGATGCGCGTTTTTATACTGCTTATTTTTGTTACGAATGGTTGCCATTTTTTGTAGATTTTCTTGGCTCCAATCATGGTTGCTTAATCCCAAATACAAATCTAAAAATTTGTTACGTAACGCTTCTGGCAACATACTAACGCGCATAGCACCAAAATTTGATACAATCGCGATACCCAATTTTTGTTCGGGGATTAGGGTCATTAACGAACGCACACCTGCAAACCCTCCCATGTGGCTTAGGGCATGAACGTATTTATTTCCTTCACCATAGGTTTGTAAAAACCAACCCATGCCATAAGAAACGTTTTGGATACGGCGGGAAGGAAATTGGATGTCATCGGGGCGAAGATTCTTAACCGCAGCGTGCGGACTACGCATTTGTTGAATTTGGTGTGCAGAAATGATCTGCTGGTGATCAGTTGTATTTCCACCATTCAGCTGTAAAATCATCCAGAGCCCTAAATCATGAACAGTAGTGTGAATTCCTGTGCTTCCTTTAAAAGTGTACATCATAGGAACGACAGGCAAAGAGGATATTTTCCCCCCATAGATAGAATGGGGGCTGGCAATATTGGGTTCTTTGGTTTTTTTTAAGACGTGCTTGAAAAAAGCCCACAACCCCTTTTTGGGCTCTGGCAAAGGACCAACAATTGTATCATTCAGCCCAAGAGGGGTGAACAATTTATCCTGCATCACAACGGCAATCGGCTTTCCTGTGACTTTCTCGACCAACTCGCTGGCAATGCCATAAAGATGGTTTTGATAGGCGTATTCTTGACGAAATCCTTGAGCCAGAGGTAACTGGGCAAGCCCTTGCTTGATTTCTTGGGCACTAAAATCAAGGTTCCATAAAGTGTCTCCTGCAAAAGATTTTAACCCGCTGCGGTGAGATAGCAAATCCTTTACCGTGAACTTTTGAGTGACTTCTGGATCACTAAGGCGAAAATCTGGCAAATAGTGTACGCACGCCTAGCCAGGCCGGCAATACCTGCTGACATCTGGGCCGACATCTGGGCCGCTCCCATTTGTCCTTCGGTATCAGTTGCACCGGCAGTGCCTCCGGGAGATGCGGAAGCCTTGGTGGCGGAGGCGGCTGCGGCGGCAGCTGCCTTCATAGCGGTCGTGTTTCCTGAGCTCGCACCACCAGCACCGC
>JAJZHT010000094.1 GCA_021804455.1 Pseudomonadota bacterium
CTCTTCAAAATTAACCTCATAAGGGGAGTTTTGCATATACTCCATTATATTGATCACAAGCCGCCCGTTATCTTTTAAAAGTCTTTTAGCATTGTTAAAAAAAGAAGGATTGTAATAGTCCATAGCGGGAATGTGTTCGACAATAATTTTGTCAAATTGCTTATCCGGTAATGATATCAAATGCTTAGGATTGTTCATATCCGCCAATAAATCGGGATCTTCTTTTACAAGAACATTAACCGTATAAGCGTTGTCACCGTGACTATGATACTCTTTATATTTTTTCCCTGAACCAAAAATCAAGATTTTGTGTCGTTTTCCATCAAAAGGTCTTCTGATTTTAACCATAGCATCATAGAAAAAACCAAATTCAGTAATGGGGAGCTGTAAGTTTTCATCATACAACACATTGTTTTCACGCATGATATCAAGAATATCTTTGTAGTTTTTCTTGACATAATCGGGTCCTTTCACCCCTGCTAAGGACCAAAGTCTAAAGTAAAGCCGAGGCCATTCCGAATGAAAAAGGTCTTCGTAACTGTTTCGTTCAATATATGGAATGATTATTTGCTTAAAATACCCTTTAGGATCATATGTGGATGAATAATCTCTTCCTTCACTATACTGTTTACCAAGATCAAGGATCTTTTGACGCATAGATTCCAAAATTTTACCCTGATTTTTCAACGATTCGACATAAGATTCGACCGCAAGAAGATGGATTTTAAAATGAGGATTTGAATCTTCTAAAGACTTTTTAATCATGTTCAAGGTGCTATCACGGTATCTGTCATATTGGCGAAAAGCCGAGCGGATCACTCCTTGAAGAAAAAGGGTTTCTTCTTTGGTAGCAGGTTGGGATTTCAGGCCGTATTTTTTGCCGCAATATTTCGTTGTTGTGATAAGGTGAATAGCATGATCGTGAATACTTCTTTTTTCATTCCAAGAAGTGTTTATGTCAAAATCCTGAACAGCCAATTCTCCTAAAGTATCTAAAGCACCTTCTTGAGGGGGATGTTTCTTACAAAATTCTTGTTCACTTATAGCGAAAATTTGACAAACGGATGAAAGATGGATAACCAGTAAGGTAAGGATTCTTTTCATTCTCGAGCCTTAAAGAAAATTTCAACCCTGACACCCAACGTTACATCGGTTCTTTTAACAAATCGTTAACAAGAATGGACCCCTTTTCTAAAAGGATTGTGGCTTGCTCGTTAAGACGGGGAGTATGGTCTTTTTCTTTTAAAAGACTTATGAAATAGTCCAATTGAAAATCATAAGTATTGCGGCCTTTCCCTGATGATAAGAGGGGAATGTCGGGGAATGTCGTTTTTAAAGAAAAAATATCATGAATAAATCCTTGGATAACCGCGGGATTTAAAGCTGATGTTAATAAAACTTCTCCTTTATCGCCGACAACTTTTATTTCTGAATCAAAAACTTCCCCGCTAAAGTCACAAACAAATTCGGCCTTTATTGCTTGATTGGTTGTGGTAAGGGTGCCATGACAGGCTAAATCAATGGCTGGGGTTCTTTCAGTAAGGTGTAAGTTTGTGAATTCTAGGGGATGCTTAATAATTCTTGTGATCGCATCCAGGCAATAACACCCCAAATGCATCAAACATCCCCCTTTAAGATGGGGATCTAAACGGATATCACCAACGGGGGGACGATAGTAACGAAGCTTTGCCGAAACATAGGATAATGGACCCAAAATTCCCACATCGATCAGCCTAAAGAAATCGATTAAGGCAGGGTGGTACTGATAATGCATAGCCTCCATAAATAAAAGATTTTGACGAAGGGCGAGGTTCTTAAGTTCGGTTAATTCCTGATAGGAACAAACCAGAGGTTTCTCACATAAAATATGTTTGCCGGCTTCCAGACCCGCTTTAACCCAAGAACTGTGCAGAGAATTAGGAGTGGATATATAGATAGCATCGATTTGATGATCCTCCAGCAAGGCCTGATAAGATCCATAAGCTTTAGGAATGGTATGATGGACAGCATAATTTTGTGCTTTTTCCCAATGGCGTGAAGCCACAGCCGTTATTTGACAGTCATCCCGACGTCGCACAGGATTCAACAAAGCCTCAATATTAATTTTCGCCGTTGAAAGAAGACCTATCGAAAACATACCAGAGTGGTGTACTCATCAGAAGGTTTTGCGGTACCCTAACGCAAACCAACCTTTGATGCCAATCCTTTTGTTTAACAATCAAGATAATGTTTTCTTAAAATGGTGGCTTTATTTCAAGAATGTTTAATTGGGATTGACTGAGGGGGATGCTGCCAAAAGCCCCTGATCCTAGCCATGTATTCAGGTGATCGATTTTGAATAAACTGTTCTCCCCCTCTTGAACGAATAAAAAGCGGTCTGTTGGCAGGCTGAAATGATCGATCATTGCCATGATGTGGGGGGGAGAATTCCACTGATGGTGTTCTGGTATGGAGGGGGTTAACGCTTTGATTTCAGGGGATAAATCATAAAGTTTGTCGAGATTTTCAAGGTATCTTTTGAAAACACTATCACCTTTTTTATAACCAAAAAAAGATTGATCGATGAACAGACCATTGTACCAAAACAGCCGATCATAAGCATCCACATAAGGAGTCAAATCTTTTTGCAACAAGGTTCCCATATCGGAATAAATACCGCCCCTCTGGAAAATAATATTTTGGCGTGCCACATTCCCAGCAGCACTGTAACGTCTTTCTTGGTAATAGGCATCAAACAAATGTTTGGCCTTCATTGATGGGAAAATCTCTTTGATATCATGGGTTTGTAATGTGGGGCATGTCGATTTTAATTTTTCTAAAGTTGGTTGTAATTTTTGTTGGTCCATGCACCAAAAATGATGTTCCCAGTCTGGGGGCAGTTTCTGCACGCTGTTAAGATAATTTTGGATAATCTCCTCAGGAGGAAACACGGGATTTTCTTGATGGGTAATCCACATTCGGTGGGTTTTGTGAGGAATGCCTTCTGTTGGAAATGTTTTTAGATTCAAAAAGATTTGTTTGGATCGTTCATAAAGAGAAAGACGCTTTTGGATACAGGATTCTAACGTTGTACCGTAAAGCTTTTCTCCTATCATTAAAGAAGCTTTATTATTAGGATCTTCTGGGACGTAGGTATAAGGCCTCTTCGAGATAGACTCAAACTCTTCTATACAGGCCATCAAAGAGCCATAAATTCCTAAAAGACCATAGAGTACCGAATAAACGATGGCGTTAGAAAAAGAAGATAGAAGCATATTTTTGGGCTTAACAATTAATATATAATTATAGGTAATTTTATATCTTATTAATGATAAAATGAAGACGAGTCGTTCGAAAATCAAGGATGAAAATAGAGTTAAACCCCTATGAAATTGCACCAACGTCCCACCTTCTGATCCGTGGTGCTTGTATCTCATTTTATAGTCACCTTCTGCTAACGTTCTGACCTTATCCAATCAGGAAATTCAGGTGAATATCTTTGGTATTTGTTCTTGCCTCATCCTCGTAATAACAATATATTGTCATAGATGAAGCAAAAATCAACCATATATAGTGTTCTGAGGGTGGTCGGAGGAATTATTATGGGAAGTGCAGAAGGAAAAATTTGGGCCTCTGTTCAGTTGCCCTCTGTCACGGTTATCGCTAAAAAAGTCCCCCCCTCTTTTTCAAACACTCAAATAACCGCTTCTGTTTTGCAATCAGCTCAAGAAACCACCTTAGTAGAGGCTTTGCAGCAAACACCCGGTGTGCACGTGGTCCAGACCGGAGGCGTTGGAAAAAATGCTCAGCTGTTTGTACGAGGAGGAAACCCAGAGCATGTTTTGGTACGGATGGATGGTCTACCCGCCCATGATCCCAGTACTCCCAATGGTGGTTTTGACTTTGGCCAACTGGAAACAGAATCGTTTGAAACTGTTGAGGTTTTACGGGGACCTCAAGCAGCCATTTATGGCAGCCAAGCAACAGCAGGCGTGGTAAACATTCAAACCAAACAGGGTTTAGGAAAGCCTAGTCTGGGTTGGGTAGGTGAAGCAGGTTCCCACCAAAGCTATCGCCAGTCAGCATCAGTTCAGGGGACTTATCCTCAAACAGGGAATGATAAGGCTGATTTTTATATGAATGCCTCCCATCGTCTAGGAAATAACCCGCCGTCTACTCCCATGGCTTATCGAACTTTAGACCGACAATACCAAGGTGACCCTTATGGCAGTCAAAGTTTTGTTTCTCATTTGGGTTTAAAATCACCCTCTGATTGGCGCCTTGGCCTTATCAATCGTCATCAAGAAAGTCGTTCTCGTTATGTTAACGAATTCAATTTGAATCCCAACAGTCAAGATAAGACAACCTATGATCTCCACCGTTTAGCATTAGAAAGAAATAGCCCAGCCCAGTCCTGGAATCCTTTGTTTCAAATAGGATTCTTGAAAACGTATCGTCACACAGGCTATGATCGGGCACCTTTTCTCTCTCCCTTTCTTTATCGGGGACAATCCGTCCACTTTTCTTGGAATAACCGGGTGTGTTTGGTATCCCATCAAACTTTAAACTTAGGAGTGGAAACGGACCACCAAACGTATCAGGCTCAAGTACCCCAGAATGAAAGTTTCCAGGCATCTTACCGAACCACTCAGGCGAAATCCAATCAAGCTGCAGCTGTGATAGGATATGAGGTTTCCCCACATCCTCGCCTTAAGCTGAGTCTGTGGACTCGTGGCCAACGGCACAGTTGTTTTCCCCCCTGTTTAACTTATCGTGGCTCAGCCACCTATCACCACGATGAAACCGATACCGATTTTTATACCAGCTATGGAAGTCTTGCTCATCCCCCCAGTCTTTATCAACTTTTTGATCCTGACAGTGGCAATCAATATCTACGTCCTGAAACAGGCTATGGCTGGGAGACGGGATGGCAACAACGTCTCAAAACTTCTTCTCGTACATCAATGACTCTAGGATTGGTTTTTTTTCAAAATCGGTTGCACAACCTGATTGTGGGGCAGCAGTTAAGCCCTCATCTTTATCGCTATGACAATCTAAAGCACAGCCAAACTTATGGTTTTGAATCGTTCATAATGTGGCGTTATCAAGAACTTCTACAAATTCGTTTGGACCATCTTTATACCCGTGCCCAAGATCTGGATTCAAAAGAAACGTTATTACGACGCCCCTTGCATAAGGTTTTACTGACAACAACCTGGTTTGTAGCATCAACTTGGAATGTGAGTGTGGGGTTGCGTTATGATGGGAAACAGATCGATCGTAGGCGTTTTCCCCCCTATCAAAAGGTTCAAACAACGGGCCCCTTTTTGGTACGTTTGGCTTTAAATTATATTCCTGAGTGGAAATTTCCCAATCATATCTCCCCCGACTTTTTTGTCCG
>JAJZHT010000095.1:0-4824 GCA_021804455.1 Pseudomonadota bacterium
ATAAACTCTTAGACCCAAACCTCTGATAAATTAATGATTATATGCCCTGGCAGGGCCTCTTTTATCGAGAAAAATGAACGTCTTGCTCAGTATTTTTCAAGCCTTGGGTTTAAAGTTATTGTCATCGATTGGCGCGGTCACGGCGGATCAGACCGCCTTGTTGAAAATCGGCAGAAAGTTCATATAGACGATTACAAAGCCTATTTAGAAGACCTGCACAAAACAATCGAGACTTACCACGTCAAGGGCCAAAAAATTTACCTTTTGGGTTCCTCTATGGGGGGACATATCGTCCTAAGATTTTTACAAGAACCCCTCAGTACCCAATATCCTATTCACGCTGCCCTTCTGCTCTCGCCGATGTTTGGCATTAAAACCAACCCTTTTCCTCAATTAATAGCCCGAGGGTTGGCATGGAGTGCCTTCAAATTAGGCTACCAAGATCGTTATTGTTTTGGTTATGGGGATTTTGATCCCAGCAGAGATACTTTTGAACGGAACCGTAACACTCACGATCAAGAAAACTTTGAAAGACAAAAGAAAATCACCCAAAATCATCCTGATTTTATAACAGCAGGGCCAACCTATGGTTGGCTTTATGCAACTTTCCAGTCTTTAGATCTTCTCAACGATCCCAAAAGACTTCAAAGCATTTCCGTTCCCATCTTCATAGCAACTGCCGGCGAGGACCAATCGGTTGATAAAACCTATGATTCAACAGTTGCCACCAACTTAAAGCATTCGACCCACAGGGTATACGACGGCGCTTGGCACAATATTTTTAATGAAACAGAGAATATTCGCCAAAAACTTTTACAAGATATAGAGTTATTTTTAAAAAATCTATAAAGAAGCTTTTAAGAGGTTGCTAGGGGTCTTTGTATTAAGAGCCTTCATCCATCAGCATTTTATCTAATTTCCCTTGTTGGTCGAGGGTGTATAAATCGTCACAACCCCCAATCGATAGACCCTTGATAAAAATCTGGGGAACGGTCGTCCTACCTCCTGCCTTTTCACTAACTTGTTGACGTAAAACAGGATCCTGCGCCACATCGATTTCCTCAAACGCAATCCCCTTTCTTTGCAACAAAGTCTTTGCCTTTACACAATAGGGACATGTAGGGGTGGTATAAATTTGTACAGACATTCTCGTGTTCCTTTCTTTATGTTTTAAAATACCATGCGAACTCTTGGAAGACTTGTTCGTAAACTTTCTTTTTAAAGTCAATAATTTCCTCTAAAACTTGAGAAGGTTCTGCCCAACACCAGGCATCAAATTCCGGATGAGGCGATGCATCTAAGCGTATCTCTTGATCCTGTCCTAAAAATCGCATTAAAAACCACTTTTGGCGTTGAGAATGAAAAGCTCCCTTCCAAAGTTTTGACATCAACTCCTCAGGTAAACGGTAGGTATACCAATCTTGGCTTTCTGCTATAATTTCTGCATGGCTACACCCTATTTCTTCCTGAAGTTCACGAAAAGCAGCACGAGTCAGAGTTTCCCCCGGATCAACACCCCCCTGGGGCATTTGCCATCCTTTTGGCTGTTTTAAAGAGGATTTTATATCAGCACGCTGACCAAGAAAAACTTTTTTATCCTTATTAACCAGCATTACCCCCACCCCCAGGCGAATCCCTTGTTGATGATTCATACTGTCCCTTTCTTCCTAGACAAAAACCTTAAGGAGTATCCTAAAAGAATATAAGTTGCTCTATCACTCTACCGTAACCGATTTTGCCAAATTGCGCGGTTGATCAATATCTGTTCCCTTATGCAAGGCCGCATAATAGGCTAATAACTGTACAGCAATGCTGTAAATAAAGGGCGTCACAATTCCTTCTACCGTTGGTAAAACCATAATATCGACACAAGATTTCTGGGCAATTTCCTGACGCAGATGGGCGGCCCCCGCAGCATCCGTTAATATCAATAATTTGGCATGACGGGCCATCACTTCCTGAATGTTGGATACTGTTTTTTCAAACCATTCATCACAAGGAGCCAGAACTATCACAGGAATCTGGTCATCGATTAAGGCAATCGGGCCATGCTTCAGCTCACCCGCGGCATACCCCTCCGCATGAATATAAGAAATTTCCTTTAATTTTAAGGCTCCTTCTAAAGCAATGGGATAATGCACCCCTCTTCCCAAGTAAAGAGCATGGCGAGCTTGAGAAATTTTGGCAGAAAGCTGGTGATACAGCTCATGGTCCTGCAAGACTTGACTGACAGCCGCTGGGATATGACGCAAAGCCTTCAAAAAAGAGGAAACAACAACAGATTCAGGATTCTTTAAGGTTTCCAGTTTGAGGCCAATCATCATCAAGGTTGCTAATTGGGCGGTAAATGCCTTGGTCGAGGCCACACCAATTTCCGGACCGGCCAGGGTATAAACCACCTGATCGGCCTGACGAGCGATCGAGCTTTCAGGTACGTTTACAATACCCAAAGTCTTTCCCCCATAATTCTTAACCAACTCTAAAGCCGCCAAGGTATCAATCGTCTCTCCCGATTGGGAAAGAAAAATATAAAGAGCTTTTGTATCCAACCAAGGCTGACGATAACGAAATTCAGAAGCAATTTCCACCTGGGTTGGAATCTGAAAATATTTTTCAAACCAATACTTTGCCACCATTCCTGCATAATAAGAAGTGCCGCAGGCAATAAGGATAATTTGCGTATAGGAGCTGGAAAGATCCAAGGATACGCGTAATTCTGTTCCTTCCACCCCTGCAAAAACTTGAACTGAGTCGCTTAGAACCGTTGGCTGTTCAAAGATTTCTTTTAACATAAAGTGACTGTATTCAGCCTTGCTAATGGCTGCTGCGGCTAATTGGCTGGGACGCCATGCTCGATCCACAAGGCTATGCCCCTCTTTATAAAAATGAACCTCAGATCCTGTTGTTGTACGTTCTAAAACAACCAAATCCCCCTCTTCTAAATAGGAAAGATGACTGATCCATCCGGCCAAAGCCAAAGCATCCGAGGCTAGGAACAAATCACCTGAGGAATTTTTCCCCACAACCAGGGGGCTTCCTCGTCGAGCCGCCACCAAAAGATCAGGGTGTTTACGAAACAGAATGACTAGGGCAAAAGCCCCCTGCAAAAGTCCTAAAGTTTCTTGCACAGCCTGCAAGGGCGAACAACCTTGACCCAGCCTTTCATCAATTAAATGAACGACAACCTCGGTATCGGTTTCACTTTCAAAGTGATAACCGCGATTTTGTAAATCGCGCTTTAAGGATGAAAAATTTTCAATAATCCCATTATGCACAACCGCTATATGGGGATTGGCATGGGGATGGGCATTTTCTGTATTCGCCTTGCCATGGGTAGCCCAACGGGTATGACCAATCCCCACATTGCCCGGCAACGGTTGTCCTGCCACCAAAGTTTCTAAATTTCTTAATTTACCGGGCGAACGTTGTCGATGAAGCTGTCCCCCTGCCACGGTGGCAATCCCCGCCGAATCGTACCCACGATATTCCAAACGGGATAACCCCTGTAACAAACGGGTGAGGACCGGCTCACAACTTAAAATACCAACAATACCACACATAAAAGGAACATATTCAAGGGAGTTAAAATTGAGTATAGCAATTGTTTTTTGAAAAAGGTGTGACAAAATCTAACAAAAAAGGTCTGTACTTAAAGTACAGACCTTTTGAAAAAATCTAAACTAAAAAGCTTAGAACTTGTAACCCAGACCCAATTTTACAGCGTGTTGGCTGGTTTTCAGGCTGTGAACATTGTTGGTACCGTTTACAACACCGGGTGCATAACCAGACACGTCTTGGTTAAAGCTGATTTTTGGTCCAAACAGGTAAGAATATTCAGCACGAACAAAAAGATTTTTGTTCAGGTTCACTTCTAAACCAAGACCAGGAGCGAACTGAATTCCTGTTTTGTTCTTGTTGATAACTTTTGCAGAATTGGAAGTGGAAAAGCCTGCGGCACCATTTGCACCCGGTGTTAACGTCGCTTTCCACTTACCAGATTCAGCCGCTAAACGGATATAGGCCAAGGTGCTGGGGGTAATCATGTAACCCAAACGTGCGGCCAGACCATAGAAATACTTACGCTCTAACTTAGTTGTCCAAAAAACAACGGTTGAACCACTCTTGTCATCGAAAGGCTTTACGGAGGAAGTATCAAAACCACCGTAGATTTCACCCCCGACATAGGCACCCTGTCCGACCATCATGCCATACCCAGCAAACAATCCAAACAGACCACCGGCTTTACCGCCATCAAAATTGGTATTTTGTGTTGTAGCGGCGCTGGTTGCATCAGTTGTGTGGTAATTATACTTTACGTTGGTTTGAGCCACACCCGCGCTGGCGCCCAAATAAAAACCGCTGTTGGCGCTGGCGGCGCTGCTGACGGCTGCTGCGGCTAACAAAGCCACTGTTAATTTTTTCATCATAACTCCTTTTACATTAAAAACAGGCGAAAACTAAACTCGCCTTGTTGTCTATACCTTCACTTTTACGAATTCTTGACAAAACCACAATTTTATTGGCGTTTTTTGAAGGGTGATTTTAAAGGCATGTGATAAAAACGCCACATTTTCGTCTGTCTTTTTGGCCCCACCTTATCCTGGGCCTTTTTTAAAAACCATGAAAGCCATGTTAAACTGCTTTTATTCCCATCCAAAAGAACTTTCCCTATGACCAAACGCAAAATAACTTCTTTTCAGCAAACTTTAGCCGATCTGGGTGATCTGTATCAAAAAGCTTTGGATCAAGATAATCTTAATCTTGCGGTGAAAATCAAAGAATTACAAGCCCGTATCCTGGGGTTTTTTCATCCCAAAGATACCC
>JAJZHT010000095.1:4834-5369 GCA_021804455.1 Pseudomonadota bacterium
CAACAGTTGGAACAACAATCCCTAAACAAATGATTTTCGTTAACCTTTTATCAATCTTCCTCTCTTACTTACTCTGCATATTGCTGTTCCAAGAGAGCCAATCTTATGAAGGTTTTAAGATGGATTATGACAACTGTTTTATGGGCCATCCTTCCGTTGCAAGAAAAATATTGTTTTGGTTTTAATGAACCTTTGAATCTTGACAATTTTTCTTACCAGGAAAGGACACAAATCCTAGCAACGGAAGTTTATAAACCCTCTATTTTTTATTATGAACTGTATCAAATGATTAAAGATACCCACGAAATCTTTGAGAAATATCACATCAACTATTGGGCTGTGGCAGGAACACTCTTAGGGGCTGCTCGCCATAAAGGGCTGATACCCTGGGATGACGATGGTGATCTTGGCATGGATTATCAGGACAGCGAGAAATTATTATCCCTGAAAGGTATTTTTGAAGACCTAGGATATGATTTATCACCCTTGCCTTCTATCGGGTTTGTCATCAAACCAAACATGCGGTTTCCTGGTT
>JAJZHT010000096.1 GCA_021804455.1 Pseudomonadota bacterium
TACTTGAAAAGCTACAAAAACGAATTAGGGTGGTAAAGTTCTTACGTAACTGTTTAGATAGGTAGAAACTTGTTAACCCCCCACCACCAAGCCTTTTTGATCCAGGTAAAGCATAACTTCTTGGGTACGGGGATGGTCCAGGCCAAAGGTGGCAATGTGCTTTTTCAGATAGGTTTGGGTTAACGATTCATCCCTGGTGTCTGCTCCCAGTTTGACCAAACACGCATAAAGGGCACTGATATCATCAATCTTCTTTCCCTTAAGAATCTTGTCATAAATGGCTTCACTTTTTAGGTATTCGGTCTTGGCCTCGGTAAACTGCTGTTGTTGATGCCAAAGTTTTCCTTGCTGCCAATGGGCAAAGGCCTGCAAACGGTGTTTATCCTTGCCTTGAAAGCAAGAATCCAAGATGGCGATTCCTTTGTCCATCAACCTCTTAGCCTTTTCAAAATCTGCGGGAGGAGAAGCCAGAGCCATCCCCTGCAAAACATAAAGGCGACCAAAAAACATGTTATGGTTGTTTTCTCCATGAACTTCCCGACCATAGCGTTCCGCTGTTGCTAAAACTTTTTTGGCTTCTTCCTCTTCGCCTTTTTTTAACAAAGCCTCCGCCCATTGATTCAAAATGAAATAACGCATCGAAGGATAGAAAGTTTGCCGATCCAAAAGATCTTGGTAGTGGCGCACCTGGTCAATCGTTTCTTGAAAACGCGCTTGATCATTCAAAACAATATTTTTGGCTAAGACAAAAAGGGCTTTATAGGCATCCGAAGAAGCCCTTTTAAAAAGCGACTCTCCCTGTTCTATATAATCGGCCGCTTGGGCCGACAACCCCCTCAAAGAATGATATTGTGAAAGATTGGCAAGAATACGAAGATGCTCGTGTTTTAAATCAGGGGCTTCTTTTACCAACTTCAGGGCTTTTAAGCCCCAATCAATGGCTTTCTCATAATCCGGGGATCGAATAGCAGCATAAAGAGATAAATTGGCATAATAGAGAACCTGATCGGTTAAGGTTAAAGGAACCCCCTGGTGGAGGTCATGGTCCAGATGTTTTAACAGTTCTTCGGCTGCTGGAAAATCCCGAATCATTCCCACCAAAACATCCAAGCACCGAATCCGGAGTTGGGTTAAATCAGGATGATGATAGGATAAGTCCTCTGCTTCGCGAGAAAGCTTCAGCACATTTAAAAGGGGCGTATTATCCGTTAAGATCATCGCCACATTTTTATCGGATTCATCGGTAAAAGACTTTTTTAAAGTGGCCGCTGCTTGACAGATTAAGGTTTGTTTAATTTGAGAGGGAAGCTGTGAAGCAAGGGTCGTTTGAATCAACTCCTGCATGGTTAAATAAGTCTCCTCATTTTTGGGGGTTTTATGAACCTCCACCAGGGAATAGTGTTGAATCTGGCGAATTAAGGTCATGATATCTGTCTTTAGTTTCTGATCCTCAGCCCAGCTTTCTATAAAGGAAAGAGGAATTTTATCTCGATGAAGCAGCGAAAGCAGCCCTAATAAGGCCAAGGCTTCGGTTGATTCTTTTTCCAATTCCTGCATGTTCATTTTAATGGCTGTCGTCAAATCCTTTTCATATTCATCAACAGAACTGCCCAGTTTTTTACCGGTTCCTTGAGGCATCAAGCTTTTTTGTTGAGCATGTTTGAACAGATACTTTTGAATGGTCATACCGGGATAGCTTTTGATGTATTCAATGGACAAAGCAAGAGCAGCGGGACAATCTCCCAATCGTTGCGCCAACTCTTTCTTAAAAACCTCCGGCTCATGGGGTAAAAACGATGTAATGTATTTTAAAGAATTCTCACGACGAAAAGGTCTTACAGGAATTGTTTCAGAGGAAAAATGCCCATTTTTCGTAGTAATCAGAGTGTGAATGTTTTTGTCATGAGAGAAGACGATGTAATCTTCAATTTCGGGATAGGTTTGGGCATCATCAAAAATAATCAAACATTTCAGACGAGAGCGTCTTAGAGCCTCCTTCACCCAATGAATCCAATGGTCTTGGCTTAACGTTCCTTTTAAATCTTTATCCAGTCGAAGGTGGTAAGCGACAGCCTGGGCAAAACGTGCGAATTGCGGTTTGAGGTACTGGTTTGCCCAAAACCACCATACCACATCATACTGAGCAAAGTTTTTATAGACGAATCGCTTGGCAATTTGTGTTTTACCAAACCCTTGAGGACCCGTAAGGACGGCTGTTTTATGGGGCGAAGCTTTACATGCTTGGTCTACCAGCGCTAAAATTTCTTCACGCCCTACAAAATGGGGATTTTCATTCGGAACATTCCAAACAGCAGGCAAAATGGTGCTCCTACCCATGGATGGGAAAAGGGCAAAACTTAAGAAGATTTTCAAGAATCTAGACGTTAAAAAGGGATACCACATTATTTTTTACAATTTCTTCCGCAGGCGTGGGAAAGACAAGGCACATTATATTCATTCCTGAAGACTCGTAAACACCTTGATATCCCAGTCCATTTTCCCGACAGGTACTTTGGAACCTATCATCGGTTAAAAATAAATCAAAGGATTTTTTGATAAATTTCTCTAAATTCCCAACACTCTGGTAACCCTGATCTTTGACAATGAAATGAAGGGCATGATCCTTTCTTTCGATAGAAAGTGATACCACACCTTCTTTCGGTACACGATGAAGGGCCTTTCCAAGGATATTGGCCAAAAGGAATTCAATGAACAGGCGATCCCCCTGAATACAAGGTAGGTTTTCAGGAAAATTTTGTTCAAGGGTAATCTTGGATTTGTAAATTTTTTCCTGGAAAAGGTTGGCGCTATGAGCAATCAAAGCTGTTAGATTGATAGACTCGGTATTTTCTGGCCTCCAAGCTCCAAGAGAAAGCGATCGCACTTCTTTCAGGCATTGGTCCATCATATGAAGACCTTCTTTTTCCGAAATCGACAGGGTTGGGTTCGTATAAGATTGCTGCAGCACGTCAAGGGATAAAGCAACCCATTGAGCTCTTTCTTGCTGACGCTGGTGAATCGCCTGTTGCAATCTTCCCAAAGCTTGTCGAGATGTTTGAATACTTTGACTCAGTTTTTGATTTTCAGCCAGTTGGCTGTTTGCTCTGTCAAGTTTTTGCTCAGCAGCTGATAAAACATGCGTCAAGGTTAGAACCCGATTGTTAAGAGTTTGTTGCAGACGGTTTTGTTTCTTATTGAGAATTCCTGCACCTGCCGATAATACTATAAAAGCCAATCCCATCAAAAAACTGTACCTTTGCTTTTCTTGCTGACCATAGGCCCACCCAGAAAGAGGAGGCCTTTTAAAAAACATATCGGGATCTTTAAAGTCTAAAAAACTTTTGTTAAGGGCTATTGTTGAAGAAGGATTCAAAAAGGATTGAAAAGCTTCAAGGGTGATTTGGATTTCCAAAACATCCTCTTGCGCCACAAGCATCCTGATTTTTATCACTCCCTCTTGGTTTTGGATACCATACTTTTGATGAGAACAAAGAGCTCCTAAAGGAGTTGGCGTTTCTAAAGGTTTAACAGCAAAACGATCCATCGCATACATCGGGGCTGTTCTTTTCTCATAAAGAACCCTTTGAAACGGTAAAACCGTGGTATCAAGCATCAGATGCGTTAAAGAAATCAAAATATTTTGAAGGGTTTGGGGATCTTTTCTCGTGGCTTCAAGACGTGCTTGAGTCAGAGTTAAATAGGACGTTAAATCTCGAAGGAAATGCTCAACTTTATAGTGAAGTTTTTCTTTTTCCTGTTGTTGGGATTGTTGGTAAGACTGTCTGTAAAAAACGTATTCAAGGACAAACCCCAGGCTGCTTATACCTACAGCTAACAGGAATAGAACCATCTGTTGGCGCCACCAGGATGGTGATGTAGATGGATGGTCTTGAAGTGTTGTTTGGCTCAAGATGTTCCCCTTTATGCAACCCATCCTAGAAGCGTACAATTGACTCGACAAAAATTTCAAATAATTTTATTAAGATTAAACAAAAAAATAATAAAATATTACGAAGTAAACCCTTTTATCCTTCCCATTAATTTTTTGGTTAAAGAGGCTTGACTGAATATAGCAAAATAGCTATATTAATGGGTATGAGCTGGAGAATTGTTGTTCACCCAAAGGCCTTACAGGAACTGGAGGACCTTCCCGTTTTGATGCGGGCTAGGTTGACGCGTCTTTTAGAAGCCATGCAAAAAGCCGGACCTTTAGCTTTTCGCGAGCCCCACGTCAAAAGTCTTGGGCACAAGTTATGGGAAATTCGCCTCAAAAGCCAAGAAGGGATGGGCCGTGTTATTTATATAACCTTAACCGACCAAAGGTTAGGGATCCTTCATGCTTTTGTTAAGAAAACGCAAAAAACACCTTTAAGGGCTCTGGACTGTGCTTACCAACGTCTTAAGGAGATAGAATGATAACCTCGTGGACAGACTTTGATTATGTTAAGAAAAAGTGGCTTAAGGATCCTGCTTTTCAAAAGGCTTATGAGGAGCTAGCTTTTGAATATAAAATTGCCTTAGAGCTGATTCATGCCCGTTCAAAATCGGGGTTAACCCAAGAAGAATTGGCACAAAAAATGGGTACCACCCAATCGGTTATCGCTCGACTAGAGTCAGGGAAAACTCTGCCCAGTCTTAAAACACTTTACAAGTATGCTCAGGCAACAGGAGGTCACGTACACCTTCACATCCGTTAAACAAACAGGGGCCTTAAGATTGAGACGAAGGATTTGTTGGAATCAAAGCGCCCAATTTATCACTAAAAAGGCCCGTCGCTTGGCGTAAAGCCTCATCCGCTAGGTGAGCATAACGCTGAGTCGTAGAGGCCTGAGTATGACCTAAAAGCTTCCCTACAATGCTTAAGCTTAGGCCACTGGACACCAAATGAGAAGCATACGTATGGCGCAGGTCGTGAACACGCAGGTTTTCCAATTGTGCTTTTTTTAACACCGTTTTCCAAAAGGTTTTGATTTCTTTTAAAGGCTGTTTTCCCCCGTGCCCTGGAAAAAGATAAGTAGAAGAGGGGAAGAGTGTTTTCACCTGAAGCAAAACTTCCAAAGCTTTTTCCGATAAAGGAAGATGTTCTTGTTTCTTTTGTTTGGTTAAATGAGAAGGTTTGGTCCAAATGCCTTTTTCTAAATCAAATTGATCCCAGGTCGCTTGCAAAGTTTCTCCCTTGCGAGCTCCCGTGAGCAGCAGGAATTTAAAAACATAAGCGGTGAGATGTTCGGGATATTGGTCAAGAACAGCCCATAATCTTTGGATCTCCTCATTATCAAGCCAGCGTTCCCGTTTATGTTCTTGGTATCGAGA
>JAJZHT010000097.1 GCA_021804455.1 Pseudomonadota bacterium
TGTATTACACGGATATTGCCTCGGATTACCTGGAACTTATTCTGAAAATGGAAGCGGATCGTATGGCTAATCTTGCTTTTTCCGAAGAAGAGGTCGCCTCCGAACGCAATGTGGTTTTGGAAGAACGTCGTATGCGTCTTGAGAATCATCCCTTTGGTCAGGCTTATGAAACATTGCTTCGGGCTTTAAAATGGTATCATCCTTATGGAATTCCTCCTATTGGGTACCCTCACCATATTCGAAACTATAATTATCAAGCTGTGCGCCAGCACTATCGTCAATGGTATGTTCCTAATAATGCCGTTTTGATTGTCGCGGGGAAAACGACTCTAGAAAAATCTTGGCCCTTGATAGAAAAATATTTTGGAGTTTTGGAATCAAGGCCGCTTCCCGAACGAGTTCGTATACCGGAGCCTTCTCATCAAGGAATTACTCAGCATATTGAGCAAAAAAATCCAAGAAATTCTTACGTTCTTTTAAATTGGTATTACCCTGCACCCAACCGTCGTTCTTCGTCAGAGGCTCAACATTGCTATCCCTTGGCGGTTTTGTCTCAAATCTTAGGAGGGAATGCCACGACGGATTTTTATAAGACATTTGTTGAAGACAAAAAAATAGCGCTGAGCGTTTCGAGCTCCTACGATGGGAATTCTTATGATCCCCAGTTTTTTAGCATTTCAGCCGTGTTGTTACCAACTATGAATGTAGCAACTTTCAAAAAAGAATTAACACAATATTTACAAAAGACCCTGAAAAACATTTCCGAAGAGGAAGTGAGAAAAGCCAAGCGTGACCTTTTGGCCCAGCTTGCGTTTGTACGAGATGGTAATAAAGAGAGTTTACAAGCCTTTAGTGGACTGGCTGTGGGATTGACAATCGAACAAATTGAAAAATGGGATGAGGCAATTCAAGCCGTTACACCAGAACAAGTCCTTACTGCGGCACAGTTGGTTTTAGGGAATGTTGCTGCTGTGACGATGGATCTTTATCCTGAAAATTCCCCCTCAATATCTTAATCGAGCTCAGGCGGCTTGTTGTTCTTGTGAATTTAAATCAGTATCTGTTTGTGTGATGCTTGTCTGATGCCTGGTGGAGCGGGTGTATTGATTGATGGCAAGGCCAGCGAAGATCATGAAACAGGCTAGGCTGGTTTCTAGGGTAATTGTCTCGTCCAAGAATAGCCATCCTGATAAAAAGGCAATAACAGGAATTAAAAGAGAGTAGGGAGCGACATGGGCGGGTGGATAAAGGGACATAAGCTTTGTCCACAGTGTTCCCCCCACCCATGTTGCAATCCAAGAGACATAAAGAACGCAGGCACCCCCAACCCATGTCAGTTGATGGGCTATTTCAACCAAGGCGTTTTTTCCCTCAAATACAAAGCTTAACCCTAAAAAAGGCAAGGGAGGCACAAGGCTGGTCCAGACAATCATAGAAAATGGATCAATGGGGCCTGCCTTTCTGATAAGAATGTTGGAAACGCCCCAGGAAAAACCAGCGCACAAGATAAGACACAGTCCAAAGAAATTGGCGTTTCCATGGGTTTGGAGACCAATACAGAAAATACCTGTAAAGGCGATGACAATTCCCAGAATTTGGTGAAATTCAAGTCGGTGATTAAAGACGAAGACCGACAAAAGAATGGTAAAAAAAGCTTGGCTTTGCAGCACAAGGGACCCAAGGCCGGCCGCAACGCCATAATTAATTCCAACAAATAAAAAGGCAAATTTGAAAAAACCCATGGTTAGGCCAGCTGCAATCAAAAGCTTAAAAGAAATAGGGGGGCGCTTGATAAAAAACAATAAAGGAAGACCAGCAAAAACATATCGTAAAAAAGCAAAAGCAAAGGGAGGAACTTCGCTAAGACCCAATTTAATGACCACGAAGTTAAATCCCCAAACGACAGCAACAAAAAAAGCCATAGCTATATGGCGCAACGGCATAATAAACCACTCTTAAGAAAGACTCCAACTCATGTTAGCCCTGATTCTATGTTTCATAAATATTTTTTTCTTTTTTTTTACTGTATTTTAACGATTTAATTATAAATCAAAGGATATTCATTGAATGAAGAAAAAAGGTAAAAAGATGCGTTTGAATTTTTTTTTGCCACGCTTGGTTTTATTAGGAATGGTTTTAACTTCTTATGGATTCGCTAACCAAACGGTGGATTGGGGACCAGAAGGATGGCAAGACTGGAAAGGATATGTCCAAAAAAAAGTTCTCCCCCAATTTCATAAAAAGGCTGAAGAATATGTCATTTCTGAATGCCGTAAAGTTCAAGAAGAACTTTGGAATCCAAACAGTAATGTCCATGCTTTGATTGGGGTGAGATCTAAGTTAGAAGAACGCCTTAAAGAACCTGCTCTAACCGCAAGTCAAAAAATTGAAGAAAAAGCTTTAGGTGAGGAATATTACCGTCTTACTTTAGAGATTGATGAGATCATCATGAGTGCCAAACAAGATTTACAATGGCGGATCCGAGATTACTTAGAAAATCTTTCTAACCCTCTATCCTTGGCAAATTAATAAAAATCATACAAAACGCTGGAAGGATTTTTAAAGCTTTTTTATAACTGGCAAGCAGGTTTCATTGTTTCCTTTATGATTTTACAATATACTTTAGGCTATGACACGTAAAAATAGTGATTCATTATCTTTAACCGAGACCAACCAAGTGATAACCTTTGGTTGTCGGTTGAATGTGTATGAATCTCAAGTTATTAAGGATTTATCGTCTCAGGTAGGTCTTTCAGGGGCCATTATTGTCAATACATGCGCTGTGACAGCAGAGGCGGAACGCCAAGCACGCCAAGCCATCCGTAAGCTACGGCGGGAAAACCCCCAGGCTGAAATTATTGTAACGGGCTGTGCGGCTCAAATGAATCCATCTCGTTATGCGGACATGCCTGAAGTCAGCCATGTTGTTGGCAATCACGAAAAGATGAAGGCTGAAACCTATCAAAAATTGATGGGAGAAGAAGCGTGTCCACAGGTTTTGGTGAATGACATTATGTCGGTGCGTGAAACAGCCAGTCACTTGGTTTCCGGCTTTGATGGTAAGGCCCGTGCTTTTGTTCAGGTGCAAAACGGCTGTGATCATCGTTGTACTTTTTGTACCATTCCTTATGGTCGGGGGAACTCCCGGAGTGTTGCTTTGGGGGAGATTGTCACTCAGATTCAAAAATTAGTCGAAAATGGTTACCAAGAAGTGGTCTTAACAGGGGTTGATATTACGGGATATGGCGCGGATTTACCGGGATCCCCTACTTTAGGTCAGATAATTCGTCGTTTGTTATCCTTGGTCCCCTCCCTAAAGAGGTTACGTTTGTCCTCGTTGGACCCTGTTGAAATTGATCAAGATTTATGGCGTCTTATTGCCGAAGAGCCCCGCTTAATGCCTCATTTACATCTTAGTTTGCAAGCGGGCGATGATTTGATTTTAAAACGAATGAAACGTCGTCATTTGCGTCACGATGCCCTTGAGTTTTGCCAAAAAGCCCGTTCTTATCGTCCAGAAGTCATTTTTGGAGCTGATCTGATTGCTGGTTTTCCAACCGAAACGGAGGAGATGTTTCAAAATACCTTGAGGATTATTGACGAATGCGATCTTACTTTTTTGCATGTTTTTCCTTATTCGCCGCGTCCTGGCACCCCTGCCAGTCGTATGCCGCAGGTTGCACCCTCTCTTATCAAAGAACGGGCAGCTCGATTGCGTCACTTAGGGGAGCAAAAAATTCAGCAAGTATTTGATCGCATGATGGGAAACGTGGTCGAAATTATGGTTGAGGCTTTAGAAGAAAAAGGCCAAAAAATTGTGGGAAAAACGGATACGTTTATTCCTGTAAGATTAGAGAATGATGGTAGCATGGTGATCTCTGACTTTGTAAAGGGAAGGGTCGTAGAAAAAACATCCCAAAATTTATTGGCAACTCTTATTTAAGGATTGGCTTTTGAATCAACAAAAAATGCCCTGGTGGCAACGTTTAAAACAAGGACTCAAAAAAACCTCAGACCAAGTTGGTGGACAGCTGAAACAACTGATAGCCGGTCGCAAGCTTGATCAAAAATTATTAGACGATCTTGAGGATCTTCTTATTCAAACGGATATCAGTGTGCCAATTGCCCAGGAATTGCGCCAATCGCTCGCAAAACAAAGATTAGATCAAAACATTACTGAAAATGAAATTAAATCGATCTTGGCAACAGAAATTGAAAAAATTCTTGAGCCTGTTGCCAAGCCTCTTCCTTTATCAAAGTCGGATGAAATGCAAGTCATTTTGGTGGTTGGTGTCAATGGCACAGGAAAAACCACTACCATCAGTAAATTGACACACCAATGGCAAGCACAGGGCTTAAAGGTCGCCTTGGCGGCTTGTGATACCTTTCGTGCTGCCGCTGTAGACCAATTAAAAATTTGGGGAGAACGGTTAGGAGTTCCCGTCTATACCACAACAACAGGGGCGGACGCGGCGGGTTTGGCCTTTGATGCGACAAACAAGGCCCTTACAGACGGTATGGATATTTTATGTATAGATACAGCAGGCCGTTTGCATAACAAAGAGGGATTGATGAACGAATTAAAAAAAATCGTTCGTGTCATTCAAAAAGTTATTCCCAAGGCTCCCCACCAAACAATCTTAGTTTTGGATGCAACAACAGGACAAAATGCTTATCAACAGGTAACAGCCTTTCAAGAAATTGCTGGGCTCACAGGGTTGATTATGACAAAACTCGATGGAACAGCCCGTGGAGGAGTGTTAGTAGGGTTGGCAAAACAGTTTCAGTTGCCCATTTATGCTTTGGGGGTAGGGGAAGGCCCCGAGGATCTACAACCTTTTATGGCACGTGATTTTGCGAATAGTTTTTTTGGGCTTGATAAGGAAGAGAGGATGGATGTTCGGTGAATTCCCCGTTACAAAAGGACAATCTTTTGATAACGCCCAACAAGCTGTTGATTATATCTTTTTTTTGTATCATGAAAGTTGTAAGCGCATAAAAAAAGCATTTCAGGCACTCTTGGATGGTGTTGAAGATAAAACGGCTCCTCAGGAGGCAACATACCCTTTTGTTGGTATTAAAGTTTCCCACCAAAAGATGTATATCGATGCCAAACTCAGTTTTGGGGTGGTTGCCGAACCGGGTATTTATGGAACAACGGTCACACGCCCTGATATTTTTAAAAAATATTATCAAGAACAATTGGAACTGTTGCTTCACTATCACCAAGTACCGCTTGTCGTTGGGGCCAGTCATGTCCCTATTCCCTTATCCTTTGTGATGGACCATGTTCCTGCTGAT
>JAJZHT010000098.1 GCA_021804455.1 Pseudomonadota bacterium
ATACCGTATGGTGGAACCTTTGTGGTTTTTAGTGATTATTTACGGCCTGCTTTACGCTTGTCAGCCTTGATGAAACAAGGAGTTATCTATGTTCTGACCCATGATTCAATAGGTTTGGGAGAAGATGGCCCCACACACCAACCGATAGAACATTTGGCAAGTTTGCGCGCGATTCCTAATATTAATGTCTTTCGTCCAGCGGATGCCATGGAAACAGCCGAATGCTGGCAGTTGGCCCTAGAACACCGCCAAACCCCCTCCATCTTGGCTTTGAGTCGGCAAACCGTGGAACCCGTGCGTCTGACCTATACTTCTGAGAACCTTTGCACAAGAGGAGGGTATGTAGTAGCAGGGAATCCCACAAATTCAACCATCAGCCTTCTTGCCACAGGTTCAGAAGTGGGATTGGCCCTGAAAGTTCATCAAAAATTGGAAGCTTTGGGCATTAGAAGTCATGTAGCTTCTTTACCCTGTTGGCGTTTGTTTGACCAACAGGATGATGCCTATCGAAAGCATGTGTTAGGACGTGGGGTCCGCGTTGGGATTGAAGCAGCAGCGCGTTTTGGTTGGGATCAATATTTGGGAGAACAAGGATTTTTCATTGGCCTTAAGGATTTTGGTGCCTCAGCCCCTTCCACGGTCTTATATGAGAAGTTTGGTTTAACGCCTGAAAAAATTATAGAAACCTTGCAGAATCAGTCAATTTTGTGACGGGATGAGAAGAAACCTGTTGGGCATTTTTATTTTAGCCAAACACTGTCACAAGTCTTCTTAAAAAATTCTTCTTAAGGAGAAAGCTGTTAAGAATTCTTTAGGATTTTTAACCTAGAATAATGTTAGGTGGTAAGCCACACCCAAGCGAAGTTGGGTGCGCAACCCTGTTTTAAGATGTTTCTTTGATGAAAGATCTTAAACGTGCCCTGGATGAGGATCTTAAAAGCGCTTTTAAGATCATAACGGAATGAGAGAAAGGAGGGTATCCTTTTGATCAGAACTGCCCTTATAAAGGGGCAGGGGGAAGGTTGTGTCGAGGAGGTGCGTGGGGCGGGAACGCACAGGGGACCCGATGATGGGCGGGCCCCGCAAAGGTAACCCTTTTACCCTAACCTTCAAGATTTTTTAGATACGTTTACCCTACGTATTTATGGCAAAGCTTGCAAGTTTCCTGAACCTGCGCTAGGTTTTGAAAAATGCGATAAAGTCAAACTAAGGTTATTACCATGGATGTTATCTTTATTCCACTTTTAACAGTGGTTGTAAAAGGGATCGGTTTGTATCAATTTTTGGTCTTTGTGTATATAATCCTGGGGTGGTTAGAGGCTTTTAACGTTGTCAATCGTTACAATCAATTTGTTTACACTCTTCATACATTTCTTTTTCGAATCATTGAACCTCTTCTATCCCCCTTACGGCGATTTTTACCCTATCCCAATGGCATTGATTTTTCGCCGATGGTATTAATCTTCATTATTTATTTTGTTCAAGGGGTTTTGGAACGGATTTTATATAAATTCCCTCTTTAAAGGGTTTAAAGGAATGTCTTCAGCGCGTTTGATAGATGGCCGGTTGTTAGCCCTACTTAGAAAACAGTCTTTACAAACCAGCATCGTTAACTTTGTAAAGACCTTTGCGTTGCCCCCCTCCTTACACGTTTTTTTAATTGGTCATAATCCTGCCAGTCACCTTTATGTTAACAATAAGCAAAAAGCTTGTCGTCAAGTCGGCATTCCGTGCACAATTCATGAATACCCCGATTCTATTCAACAAGAAAGACTCCTAGAAAAAATATGTCAGTTAAATCAAGATGCTTCTGTTCACGGTATTTTCGTACAATTGCCTTTGCCAGCTCACCTCCCTCCACAGACTCTTTTAAATGCGATAGATCCTTTAAAAGATGTGGATGGTTTGCACCCATATAACTTGGGACGTCTGATGATGGGAGCACCCACGGTGATTCCTTGTACGCCTAAAGGCTGCCTCGATCTCATTCATTCTGTAAAACCGGATTTACGGGGACAGAATGCCGTTGTGGTCGGACGATCAATCCTTGTAGGCAAACCTATGGCAGCTCTCCTCACCAACCACAACGCCACGGTCACTCTGGCTCATTCTCAAACCAAAGATTTAATCTCTGTTTGTCGTAATGCTGATATCTTGGTGGTGGCAACGGGAACACCAAAATTCTTTGATGCCAACTTCATCAAACCAGGGGCCGTGATTATCGATGTTGGCATCAACCGAATACAAAATAAAGCGGGTGAATCTGGAGTGGTAGGCGATGTTGATACTGCGTCGGCTCAAAAAGTGGCAGGGTTCATAACGCCTGTGCCGGGAGGAGTCGGCCCTATGACCATCAGCTGCTTACTGGAGAATACACTGGCAGCCGCCCAACAACAGCTTCTTTCTTCCCTAGCGACGACCAAATAATTTTTCAATATCTTCCTTTTTTAATTCTATATAAGTGGGCCGACCATGATTGCACTGCCCCGAATAAAGAGTTTGTTCCATCTGTCGCAATAAAGCGTCCATTTCAGACAAAGACATTTTTTTTCCAGCTCTTATGCTGGTACGACAGGCCACCCCTGACAAAATGTCACAGAATTTTTCTGTCAAAGAACTTTCCTGCCCCAATTCTTTCAAATCTGCGATTAAATCATGAATCATATCGGTCATTCGGCTTTCCCCCAAAAGGGCCGGCACAGCACGAACCACAACCGTGTCTGTTCCGTAAACATCGATCCCAAATCCTACTTTTTCAAGAAGTGAAAGATGAGAACTTAAAATTTCAAAATTTTGAGAAGATAACTGTACGACTTCAGGTAACAATACCGATTGGCTGGCAATTGTATGGCCTTTGAAGTGTTGTTTCAGTTTTTCATAAACCAAACGTTCATGGGCAGCATGTTGGTCAACAATCAAAAAACCCTCTGCCGTTTCTGCTAGGATAAAGGTTGTATGAATTTGGGCAACGGCCCGCCCTAAAGGATGTTCTTTATAGTCCATCCTATCGGATTGAAAAGAAGCAGACTCTAAAGCAGAAGCCTCACGAAGAGCTGTAGCAGCCTGAGAATAAATATTTCTTGAAGTGGAAAAGCTCAAATTCAATGGACGTCCTTCCTGAACAGGCTTTTCAAAAGGATTCGAAGCAGAGGAACGGGCAGGAAGAGGGGTATGTCTAAAAACCGCCAAGGCTTGACTTCCCAGATGAGGCGACGTGGATTGGCTGTAAGTGGCCAAAGTTTGCTTAAGGGCGTTGATGATAAGTCCCCTGACAATTTGGGGATCACGGAAACGAACTTCTGTTTTTGCCGGGTGAACATTCACATCCACCTCATCGGGGTTCAAGGTTAAGAATAAAACCACAACCGGATAACGATGGGAAGCCAACAAGTCTTGATAGGCAATCTTAACCGCAGCATGAAAAAGTTTGTCGCGGACAGGACGGTTGTTAACGAATAAAAATTGTTCACTGGATTGACTGCGGTGATAGGTAGGAAGACTGATCCAACCCAATATATTCAATTCCTCTCGGGTTGCGTGAACAGGACATGCTCCTTTTATAAAATCCTCCTTTAAAATATCCTGAAGGCGTTCCTGCAAAGAACGGTGAGCGCGGTAATTTAAAACCATACGATCGTTATCTTTTAAAACAAACCCAACATGAGGGTGTGCCATCGCCAAGCGATTTAGATAATCAACACAATGGGATAATTCTGTACTGACCGTTTTTAGAAATTTAAGACGGGCAGGGGTAGCGTAAAATAAATCACGAACGGAGACACGCGTTCCCACAGGGTGAGAGGCTGGAACCAAGCTTTTTTTATTCCCCCCCTCAATCTGCAATTCCCAGGCCGTTTCTTGGTCAGAGGTCCGGCTGGTAAGGGTTAGACGGCTGACAGCAGCAATCGAAGGTAAGGCTTCGCCCCGAAAACCAAAACTGCGAATGTTAAACAAATCCTCATCAGGCAGTTTAGAAGTAGCATGGCGTTCCACAGCCAAATTGAGATCCTCCGAAGTCATTCCGCAGCCATTATCCGTTACCTGAATGAGGGTTCTACCACCTTCTCGTAAAAGGATTTCAATATAGGTTGCCCCTGCATCAATCGCATTTTCTGCCAGTTCTTTGACGGCCGCAGCGGGACGTTCAATCACCTCCCCGGCGGCAATCTGATTGATTAGAGTAGAGTTTAAAAGTCGAATAACAGGCTTTGAAGAGGTTTGAGTCATCAGGCAGCCTTAAGGAAGGATGATTTTCGAAATAACCAAATTATTAATCCAGGTAAGGATGCCACAATTTGAACAAATCCAAATACCACAGATAAAGCAAAAGCTTCTTCTTTATCAACACCAAAAAGTCCAAGGCAAACCACCATGGTTCCCTCTCTTAAACCCCATCCCGCAAACGAAATAGGAAGGACCGAAATCAGAAAAATAAAAGGAAGAGTCACAGCGATTTGTGATAAACGAATGGATACCCCCATATCAAGGGCCAGAATGTAAAGAGGCATGAACAACCCCGAGGAGGTTAAAAACGAAAAAAACAGAATATTCCAAGTGCCTGTTCGTTGGTTGACTGTAAGCCATAAACGTTGGGAAAAAGTTCTGAAAAATTGTAAAAAGGGATGGTTGAACAAGGGAATACGATGAAAAAATAAAAGGATAACAAAACCAAAAAATGTTAAGAACAAACAGCCAAGAATGATTTGCCCGAGATAGGTCGTCATTAACGTGCGAAACTCAAAAGGAAGTGCCAAGAAACCTGCGAAAATTAGCCCCACTAATCCGTAAAAGCGATCGATCAGCGTACTGTTGATAGCCCATTCCGTGGAAAGCCCCTGCCGCTTGGCCATAAATCCTCGATAAACATCCCCCCCGACCGAACTTGGCAAGCATTGGTTTAAAAAGGCACCAATCATAACCTGGGCCCATAATTCTCCCAAAGAAATTTTTCGAAAATCACAGGCAATAATTTCTTGCCAGCGCTTGGTACCAGTGAAATAACTAGACCACAGCCACAACAAGCAAAAGAAAAAGCTGGCATACGATAAATGAGAAAGGTCATTCTTAACCTGATGAAAATCAAGATGGGTTCCTAGAAAATAAATAACACCCAGACTAAAAATGATCTTGAAAAAGAAAAATAAAGATGCTTGATTCATAGCTGACTCAACCGTTGGTTATTAGCTTTTTAGCAGATTTTAGCCGTGTTGTCACGACTGCTGGTATATGATCAGTCAGCCTCTCTAGCATAACCGAGGAAGTAAAATAAAGTTATTATTATGATCCCTAATTTTCA
>JAJZHT010000099.1 GCA_021804455.1 Pseudomonadota bacterium
TGAAGGTTATATTCAATACGATCAGCGCACATATCAGGCAAGGATTGTTCTAATCCCCTATATTCAGGAAGATCCGGGTTCATGTGCGGAAGAGTTAAACCGTAAGAAGTCAAAAGATTACTGACTTGCATTTTCTCTAAGAACCAAAGATGGATTGTGTCTTGATAAGAATGCTCTGATTGAGGCTGAGCAAACAAATGATCAGCAACATGAGAAAAAACAGTATGAGAGCTATCATGAAGAAGACCCGCAATTTGTTCTGCGAAGGGGCAATTGAATCTTATTAAGAGCGCCCAAACTCCCACACTGTGCTCATAACGGCTGTAAGGTGGAGAATAGCCGAAATAGCGAACAGGGCCCGATTGATCGATATGCTTCAACCGTTTCATAATCGCCGATTCAAGCAAAACCTTTACAAGGGGATGCTCAACGGCCTGTTTTCCCCATACAACAGCAACTGAGACATTGGCGGGAGGTTGAGTATTGCCTTGAGACCAAGCAAGTCCTACCTTTAAGAAAACTAAAAATATAATAAAAAGTGCTGAACGAAACATTTTCAAGCTCTGTTTCAAATCTAAGTTGATTATACAAAATATTTCTTCTTTTTCGAGTCTTTTGTTAAAGGTCATCTTTCGTATTCTGTCCTGGGCAATTTATGGGCCATTTAAAAAGTTGTGGGCCATAGCCTAAAATCGTTACAAAAAATGTAGAATGGCTATTGGTGTAACAAAAGCCTGCCCCCTAACTCCTTACAACTCATCATGAGGCATACTATGGCAGAATGGCGTAAGTATTTACCGAATCTATGGTCTTTATCATCAAAACGAAACTTTCAAAAAAAAGAAAGTCAAATTGGATCCTTGCTAGCCTGTGGACTGCTAGGAAACCCTTTATGGACGCCTAGACGATATGACAAACTCGCCGAAGAAGGTTTTCAAAAAAATGTTGTGGTCTATCGGTGCGTAACCTTAATTGCAAGAAGTTTGGCAAGTGTGCCCTGGCTTCTTTATGAACGTAAAAAAGATGGCGAGCATGAACTGGAAAAGCACCCCTTATTAAGCTTACTGACCACACCCAGCCCCAAATTAGCCGGAACGGCTTTTATAGAGGCTTTGGTTGGATATCTATTATTGGCTGGAAATACCTATGTCGAAGGCGTCTTTAACCCGCAAGGTTTTCCTCAAGAACTTTATCCTCTGCGGCCCGATCGCATTCGTATTATCCCAGGTGCCAATGGATTGCCAGAGGCGTTTGAATATTCTGTAGGTAATTATAAAAAACGCCTTCCTGTAGACCCTCTTTCTGAACAATCATCCGTCTTACACCTCAAATTGTTTAATCCTTTGCATGACTGGTATGGAATGAGCCCGTTAGAAGCGGCCAGTGGTGCCATTGATCAACATAATGCTGTGGCAGGCCATAATTTAGCCCTTCTTCAAAATGGAGGCCGCCCTTCTGGTGCGTTGATGATCCGACCTCATCCTCACCAATCACCTTTAACACAGGAACAACGTCAAAATTTACGCCAAGACCTACGTGAAGTTTATGAAGGAACTCGAAATGCGGGTCGGATCATTATGTTGGAAGGAGACTTTGAATGGAAAGAGATGGGGTTATCTCCCAAAGACCTTGATTTTATTGAAGGAAAAAACCTATCAGCTCGAGAAATTGCCCAAGCTTTTGGTGTCCCCCCTATGTTAGCAGGCGTACCAGGAGATGCTACATTTGCAAATTATCGAGAGGCAAGATTGCATCTTTGGGAAGATACTATCATCCCCCTCTTAGAATTTTTGGTTGCTGAATTTAACCTGTGGCTGAGCCCCTATTTTGGTGAAAACCTAAGACTAGGCTACGATATTGATTCCATCCCTGCCTTATCTCCCAAACGGGAAGCTGTTTGGAACAAAATCATGAAGGCTGATTTTCTGACGGTTAATGAAAAACGCCAAGCTGTTGGTTATGGCCCCCTGCCTGAAGGGGGCGATCAGTTAAGCCGAACTTTTAATAATCCCTTAACAATTTGAGAAAGGAAAGTTACTCATGAAAATGAGCCGACATAATTTATGCGTAAAAAACTTTCATGAAGATGGAAGCTTTACTGGATATGCCAGCGTTTTTGATATGGTTGATCTCCACACCGAACAAGTTGCTCCAGGAGCGTTTTCTAAAAGTTTACAACGGTGGCGAAGCCAAAAACAAATGCCCAAAATGCTGTGGCAACATGACCCCAGCACTCCCATTGGAATATGGCAAGATATTCGCGAAGATAACTATGGGCTGTTTGTGAAAGGAAAGTTGCTTTTAGATATTCAAAAGGGAAAAGAGGCCTATACCCTTTTGAAATCGGGAGTTGTTGATGGGCTGTCAATTGGGTATGACGTCGTTAAGGCACGACGCGAAGATCAACGCCGTATTTTACAAGAAGTCGACCTACATGAAATTTCTTTAGTCACGTTTGCAGCCAATCCTGCAGCCCGTGTCACGGCCTGTAAAAAGATTCCTCTTTCTTTCCCCTCTCTGGGAGTTTTATTAAATCGTTTAAAAAGCCTGGAAAGTACAATTTATAGCGAATGGGCTTTATAAAATACCTTTTATCTTGGATAGAAGGGAAACCGAGGCAGCGACAACGGCTGCCTTTTTTATTGAAAGGAAAAAACATGGAACAGACTGAAATTTTTGGTAAAATTGATAAAGCGCTTCATAATCTAGAAGCTTCCTTTGAAAATTTTCAAAAAAAACATAACCAACGTTTGCAGCAATTTTATACAGCGCAGCAAAGACCTGTAAGTTTAACCTATGAAACAAAATGGGAAGACCAAACAGAAAAAAAAGCCTTTTTAAATTATATCAGCCAAGGAAGAGATGTTTCTTCACAAAAATCTTTAACAAGCCAAGAGGGGCCCAAAGGTGGATATTTTGTTCCCCAACCCTTGGTTGAGCATATTCAGGACAGATTGCTTCAAGTTTCACCTTTCCGCCAAATTGCCAGAGTCAGCCAAATTTCGACAGATAGTTTAGAACTTCTGCTGGATAAAGGGGGTGCAGATGTTGGTTGGGTTAGTGAAGTTGAAGAGCGGCTTGAGACAAACGCACCAGAACTCAGTAAAGTCAAAATCACCACCCATCAGATTTATGCAAAACCAAGAGCCAGTCAGAAATTACTGGATGATGCCAGTATTGATTTAGAATCATGGGTTGTTAGCAAAATTAGTGACAAGATGGCACGAGCAGAAAATACTGCCTTTCTTCATGGTGATGGACAAGGTAAACCACGCGGATTTTTAAACTATCCGCTTGTGGCAAAAGGTAAAAATGAGTTTGGAAAGATTGAGGCTTTAAAAACAGGCGTTGAGGGCGGTTTCGCGAACGCCGATGTCTTAATTGAAGCGTTAAACACTCTAAAACCAGAATACTTGCAGGGAGCTGTATGGTTAATGCCAAGAAGCGCTTTATCAGCTCTGCGTCAACTTAAAGAAACTTCAACAGGCAATTACCTTTGGCAACCAGGATTATTAACAGGACAACCTCAAACGTTGTTAGGACACCCAATTGTTGTTATGGATGAAATGCCTGCCTTGATCATGGGAAAAGCAACACCCTCCATCGCCTTTGGCAATTTTCATGAAGGATATCAAATTGTCGATCGCAGTGGCATCCACGTGTTGCGTGACCCTTATAGCGCAAAGCCTTATGTAGAATTTTATGCCACAAAACGTGTAGGGGGTGACGTTATCAATACCGAAGCCATTAAGGTTATTCACTTTTCAAAGGAGTAAAAATATGCTGACTCTTTTAGAGCCCTCTGGGATTGATGTTGTCAGCTTAGCAGAAGTCAAGGCGCATTTGCGCCTTGACCAGCCTTATGAAGATGACTATTTACAGACCCTGATTCAAAGTGCAACGGAACATGTCGAACAGTACTTAGGCCGCTCTTTAATTGCCAAAACCTGGCATTTTGTTTGGAAAAACAACCTATCGCAAGAAAATGATTTAGTTTCGATTCCACTGCCTTGCCCTCCTTTATTGGAGATTTTGTCCATTGAAAAAGTTGTTCGTCACAACCGGAAAAGCCCCATTAAAAGATATCTTTTGGAATACCAAGGTCCCCAACCGAAAATCACCTTTGGAACATGCGCAGAAAATATAGAGATCACCTATAAAGCAGGTTACGGTCAATACCCTAAACACGTTCCCTCAAGCATTCGACAAGCCATTTTGTTAAAAATTGCTGATTTTTATGAAAACAGAGTTAGCACGGCTTTGGATTCTGATGAAAAATCCATCAGCTTGTTTAAAAAAATTTTATCCCCGTATCGCATGATGAGTCTTTTATGAAGCATTCTACCATTCATTTGTTTACAGAACGCGTCACTTTTCTAAAAAGAATTTTGACTTTGACCGAAGAGGGAGATTTTGAAGAAAATTGGCAAGACTTAGAAAGCCTGTGGGCTATGGTTCACCCCATCCCTGTTAGACCTGTTCAATCCGGAGAAGGATGGCATGTTATTGAAAAAAACAAAGGCCAAGGTCTGTATAAAATTGTCATGCGAAAAAATACCATCAGAAATGCTTTACATGCAGATTTAAAGGTTCTACTCTGGAAATGTAAAATTTTAGAAATATTGTTTCCATTCCGGAGAAGCTCTTCTCCCCATTTGCTGGAAGCTGTTGCTGTTGATTATGGAAAAGAGAGGAAAAATGGCTGATTTTGGAGCACTCAACGCACTCAGAAAAACTCTTATAGAAAATCAAGAAATCCAACAAACAAACTTTCGTGAAAATATCTACTTGGCGGTTCCCCCCGCAGCAAATTTACCCCTGGTTGTTTTAGAATTGGAAGAAGTCTGGACATCCATGAAGCTGGATCCTCAACACGCCAATACGCGCCTTAAATTAAAAGCTTCCATTCTTAGTGGTGTACCCACAGGTCGCGATTCGTTGCAAATGGCAGAAAGCATCCGCAAAGCGGTTGATGGCAAGATTCTGAGTTTACAAGAAGGTAAAAGAGGGATTGTCCGTCTTTCTGGTAGTGTGATGGACACAGCGGCTGCCAACAAACCCAGAAATATTCATCAATATTATGATGTTCTTATCAGAGGTTAATATGACTTTAAAACTACCGAATGTTCCGCCCTTGCCTTCTCAAAACCAGAGGCCTCTTTTTTCATCCTTTTTTGTTGGAACCGAACAGGAGACGTGGGAGTTAGAATTTTCTAGACCCCATCATCTTACAGAATCGATTGAAGAATACGCACAACAAAGTTTAAGAAGGTCCCCC
>JAJZHT010000100.1 GCA_021804455.1 Pseudomonadota bacterium
CAATGGATGAAAATCACCGTCTGGAAGCTTCTATTGGTATAGATTCGATGAATCGTATTGCGGTGGTCAATGATCGCATTACACAAATTTTTGGTGATGAAGGTACATTTGAAAGTCAGCATGACGAAACAACAGGGCAAATCTTTTTAAAGCCCACGGCTGAAAATGGTTCCAAACCTTTGTCTTTAACCCTGATTACTGAACAGGGGGTTACGCAGGATCTTACGTTAAAACCGATGGCCAAAAAACCAGCGACTTTGATTTTGAAAAAACCTCAAAGGTCTGAGGAAAAGGTTTTCGAAGTTGAACGACAAAATTTGACGACTAAACAATCTTTTCTTCAGGAAGATATCTTACGGCTTTTAAAAGCGGCTTTGAAGGGGCAGCTTTCTTTAAAGGAGGAAACCGAGTCTGTATTACGGAAAGCTCCTGAAGGCTTTTCTCTCTCTTACCAAAAAACTTATCAAGCAGGGAGTTGGAGTGTTCAAGTTTTTAACGTTGAAAATCTAACGGAAACAGCCATCGATCTTCAAGAAAAAGACTTTTATCAACGAGGGGATGTAGCCTTAAGCTGTCAACAAATTACCCTGCCTAAAGGTGGCAAAACGCTGTTGTACGTAGTGAGAGCACTATGATTGATGTCTCTTCCTTTCGAAAACGACAGTGGGTTGTGTTGGGTATGATAGGGGCTTTTTTTCTAGGGAGTGGTGTTCTTTATGTTTTGGTCTCTAGTCAGGGTTCGTCTGCTGCCAAACGTTCCCCCTTGTATAAAAATTCCCTGACCACGGCAGCCCGCCGGATGAATCCTCAAGAAGCCTGGGTTTACAAGTTTAGCCGTGAGGCAGAACTGACTCAAAAGCGTCTGAATACTATGGATGAGATGCTAACAAAATTGCTTAAACTTCATGAGTCTGCTTCAACTAAGGAAATCCAACAATCTACTCAAGAACCGTCTGCAGCTCTTGAGACTTTACGAAATGACCTTAAAACGCATCAAACTCCATCGCTTTCATCAGGCACCCCTTCTGATATTTTACCCCTACCGCCTGGTTCTTTGGATGGGACCCCTATAGAAGGATCGGAGGGAAGAAAAGAAGTTTTGGAACCTTTCCGTTCAAAAGCCCTCCGTAAGGTTTCTTTCACTCTTAAGAACAAGCGAAACCAAATCTTTCTTAAGACGAATAATAATACCATTCCTGCAGGGACTTTTGCCCAAGCCATTCTTTTGGGAGGGGTTGATGCTAGCGCTTCTATCCAAGCCGCCAGCGATCCTAGACCTGCTTTGCTTCGCCTGACTCACCCGGGTACTTTACCGCGTCAGTTTCAATCAGATTTAAAAGGATGTCATGTTTTGGCTGCCTGTTATGGAGATATTTCCAGTGAAAGAATAATGATGCGCCTTGAAAAACTCACCTGTACGGAACGTCAAACAGGGGAAATTATTGAAATGAAAGTTCAAGGATACGTTGCGGGTGAGGATGGACGAACGGGCGTACGGGGTGTTGTTGTGGACCGTGCAGGAGAGAGTATGCGTCATGCTATGGTGGGTGGTTTTATAGGAGGGCTTGGTGATTTTTTAAGCCAATCTCGCAATGCGGTGACGTTTTCTCCTCTTTCTGGTTTTGCCCAAACCAATCCTTTAGGGGCACCAGAGATGATCAAATATGGTGCGGGCAAAGGAATCAGCAATGCTTTAGACAAGTATGCTGATTTTTATATTAAACGGGCTGAACAAGTTCAACCGGTAATTCAGGTAGCTGCGGGACGGCATGTTGATATTGTTTTTACAGAGGGTGTTTCAATCGGCGATAGTGCTTATCGCCAAGCGACCAGTCGTTCTCATGATCAAGAACGCTATCAAAAGATTCAAACTCTTTCGGAGCCTTCTCAAAAATCCCTCACCGATTGGACGCGTCCTCAATCAAAAGGAATGAACTGATGATACAATCTTTTACGACCTATGGTTTTCTCTTATTACAGGCTTGTCTTTTGGTAGCGTGCAGTACTTCTTCAGAAACATTTGAATGCAAAGTAAGTCCAGGCGTGGGCTGTCGTTCGATTATAGAGGTCAACCAGATGGTTGATCAAAGAATTTTAGGAAAAGAAGATCCAGCGCCCGTTTCTGAAATTTCCTCCCTTGTAATTTCAGATTTTAATACAGGGATTATACAACGCGAACAGGAACAGTCTTTACGGGTTTGGATTGCGCCTTTTGAAGATGATCAAGGAAATCTTCATGAAGGGAGTGTGGTGCACACGATTTTAAGGCCAGGTTTTTGGCATATTCGGGGGGCATAATGCTGGCAGCTTTAGGGGAAAAGCTTTCTAAGATTTTAGGCGATAATGGGAAAGGAATTCCTGAACAGTCCCTTTTTGAAACCACTCTTTCGAAATATGGCCAACAGTATGTCATGGCGGATTTATTTCCTTATGAGAGTTATGACGAGAGCACGCATCTTTTTCGTAATCAAGGTAGTATTGGCTTCGTTCTTGAAACTCTTCCTCTGATAGGGGCCTCGGAAGAGATGCAAAAAGAAATCAGCAGTTTGTTTCAATATATTCTGCCGGAAGAAAGTAGTTTACAGATTATTTTGTACGCTGATCCTCATATCGGCAAGCTGTGTGAGTCATGGCAAAAGGCGCGTCAGACTCAAACTCCGGTCCTTAAAAAATTAGCCCAGCAGCGAATCGATTTTTTAAATTGTATGGCATTTGCATCTCCCCATTTTCCTTATACTTTACGAAATTTTCGGTGTTTTCTAGCCTTTAGCCAAGCAGACCCTGGTAAGAATCCCGTAGCTCTTCAGGCTCTTCAGCAACTTCTCAACCAAATGAAAACAGTCCTAGAGATGCTACGCCTTCCTGTAACCATTTGGCGTCCTGAAGATTTGATCCACACTCTAGAAGGGATGCTTTGCATGGCTCCCCCACAAACATCTCAAGTCATAAGATCATGGAACCCCTATGATGCATTGCGTTGTCAAATCAGTCCTGCAGAAAGCAACATTTGGGTAGGATCGCATGGACTGGCTCTGAACAACGGTGTGGTCAAAGCTAAAACCTATAAAGTTCGCCAATATCCCGAGATATGGTCTTTACAAGCCATGGGACGTTTGATTGGAGATCCAGAGCGAGATATAGCCCAAATACCGTGCCCCTTTTTAATTCACTATGGAGTTCATGTACCGCGGCAAGATAAACCGCAGCGTCACGTAACCCGTAAAGCTTTATATGTTGAGACACAAGCCCAATCACCGATTGCTCAATATTTGCCGTCCTTACAGAAGGAAGCCATCGAACTTAACTTTGTACGGGAAAGTCTGAGCCGAGGAGAAAGAATTGTTCAAACCCACTTTAGCGTTGTTTTATTCGCCCAAGGGGATCTTTTAACTCACGCTGAGCAAATTTTAAGAAACTTATTTCAGGGGCAAGAATGGCGATTGGAAGCTAATCATTTTCTTCATCTTCCCATTCTCTTAAGCGTGTTGCCGATGAATTGGGGCCCCCGTATGGTCCAAACATTGAATAATCTGAAAAAACTTAAAACGACTTTATCCACGGAATCGGCTAATCTTTTACCCCTTCAAGGAGAATGGCACGGGACTCCTTCTCCAGGAATGATTTTGGCAGGCCGCCGTGGGCAGCTTTTTACCTGGTCTCCTTTTGATAGTTCCAGCAACTATAACGTTTGTGTGGTGGGCCAATCAGGGGCTGGAAAATCCGTATTTATGCAAGAAATCGTTATGAGTCTTTTGGGAACAGGAGGACGAGTTGTTGTTTTAGATGTGGGAAGAAGTTTTCAAAAATTAGGACAAATTTTGAAGGGGCAGTTTATCCAGGTAACCCATCAAGAATCTCTTAGTTTGAATCCCTTCAGTCATCTTCCTGCCCGAAAAGAAAAAGCAGCAGTGGAGCAAGATACCTTGTTAATGATTAAACAAGTATTGACCAGCATGATTGCTCCATCGGGGATAATATCAGAATTGGAAAATTCTTTTCTGGAAATGGCTTTAGATGAAGTGATTGCCCAAAAAGCCAATACAGCCGAGGTTACAGATGTTGCTGAATGGTTTTTAGGCCATGCAGATCAACGGGCTAAGGATATGGGTACACGTCTTTATGCCTTTACAAGGGAAGGAGTATACGGGCGGTTTTTCACAGGTGCTTCCACGGTTCGTTTTGACAATCGCCTGATTGTGGCCGAATTTGAAGACATCAAGCAAATTAAGGAACTTTCTGCCGTCATTTTACAAATCTTAATTGTTAATATTTTGAGCATGATGTATCAAAGCGATCGTAAAACACGCTTTGCCATCATCGTGGACGAAGCTTGGGAATTTTTGGCCGGGAAATCGGGAGAGGCTTTGATTGAGGCAGCCGCCCGGCAAGCCCGTAAATATGGGGGCGTTTTGGTGGTAGGCAGCCAAAATGCTGAGGATTTTCATAAATCTCTGGCAGCAAAAGCTGCGTTTAATAACTCGGCGTGGAAATGTTACCTGAGCCAATCGCAAGAAGCCTTTAAAGCCTTTGAAAAGGAAGAGTTGATCACGTCCCCTTCGATGTTAAGCGTGTTGCGGACTGTTAGAATGACACCAGGCAAATATGGCGAAGCCCTTATTGTTAGCGATGCGGGTTACGCTATTGGACGGTTAATTTTGGATCCTTTTTCGCAGCTTCTTTACTCTACCAAGGCTGATGAATTTGCAGCCATAGAAAACCTTATGAAACAGGGGATTCCTGTTGATGAGGCGATTGATCAATTGTTGAAAAAGAGGAAAAAGGGATGAACAAAAAGGTAGTTGGGAGAGGGCTTGCTGGAGCGTTAGGAATTGGTTTTCTGATCACTTTATGTCTTTGGAGTAAGAAACCGACCTTAGCGGTTATCGATGTGCAGAGGATTATTACAAAGCGAGCAGAAATTTTGGCTGATTCCAAAATATCTGGCACAAAATATCTTCAAAAAGCGGCCGATCAGCTTAAGGGAGATCTTCACGATTTTGCTAAAAACCAAGGGATTATTTTATTAGCGAAAGGCACCCTGGTCGGCGGCAACTTACCAGATTTTACGGACTCTTTTCTAGCATTTTACTCAAAAGAAAGGGACGTGTATGCATCCTTTTAAAAAAGGTCTGATGGGGTTAGTAATTGGTTTTGGGGCCATCGCTGTGATTAAAGATTATGCTTGT
>JAJZHT010000003.1:0-2884 GCA_021804455.1 Pseudomonadota bacterium
ATGCCACCCATTATCCGATTCGTGAAGTTCAGTCCTTTTACAAAAATACCTCCGTTGCCGCCATTATGAATGGGGAAGCTGCCGAAACAGTGATGGGAGTTCGCTCCAACCTTCGGGCCTATACAGAATGTCTGGAACTTTTTGCCCAAAGGGAAAGAGAGTTTTCGATTCGGCAATGGATTACCCAAGAAGCTTCAGGAGAATGGTTATTTCTTTCTTCCCCTCCTGAATGGCGGGAGGAGATGGCTCCCCTTATGGCCCTTTGGATGACCCTTGCCACCCATGCCTTGATGAGCCTGGAGCCTTCTTATAGCCGTCGTTTGTGGATAGCCATTGATGAATTGCCGGCTCTTAAGAAAGTACCTAGCTTGCCGACACTCCTGGCAGAGGTTCGAAAGTATGGTGGATGTGCCGTTTTGGGGATGCAGGATATGTCTCAACTGGACGAAATTTATGGGCCCAATACCGTAAAATCGATTGCCAATCTGTGTAATACCAAGGTTGTGTTTCGCGTAGAGGGGGCTGAGGTGGCGGAACGTCTTTCCAAATGGTTGGGAGTCCAAGAAGTTTCGGAAACGGTGGAGAATATCTCCTATGGTGCCCATCAAATGCGGGATGGTGTCTCCCTGAATGATCAACGCAAAGAAAAACCTACCGTTCATCCTGATCAGTTGATGAAATTGCCGGATTTAGAAGCCTATCTCAAACTACCAGGGAACTATCCCATTACCCAAATCCGCTTCCCCTTGCACCGCCTGCCTAAAGTGGCCGAAAGATTTGTTCAACCCTCATAAAAAGAACAAAAAGAAGGTTTTTCCTCCGAAAAAAAACAAAACTTCTTATATTCAACACGTTAGATATTCTAAAGAGGAGTACCTTTAACAAGCAATATTAACGTGGGGAAAAATAATGAAGAAAGCATTACTGATCGGCGTTTTATTAAGTACCATGACAACAGTTCATAGCATGACATTTGGTTCAGGTCCTTTTAATCCCGACTCTCAACTGGCCACTAAGGCCAAAACTTTCCGTTATGAAGGAGAAGGAGAAAGAATCTTGCGAGATCAGGCTAGACTGTCTACAGTTATAATTCACAATCAGACAATAGGCATTGGCACTGGCTTCTTTTATCGCCCAAATGATTATCCCGAATACCTCGTGACCGCACATCATGTAATAAATAACGGGGTTAATTTTAGTATAGGTTTCCATTTGGCCGCTTTAAACGAACACGGTGAGCATGATTTTATACAAAGTGAGAAGTATACTTTTGTTAATTTTCCAGCAACAGATTTGCAGTGGAACAAGCATCCTCAACATGATTTGGCAATCCTAGAATTTAAGCCTTTAAAAACCAAAATAGAGACGCTTATATCTTCCCAGATCGCTAACTCGAGATTATTTTATCATTCAATAACTGAATCCGATAAGAGCGAGGATAATCATGAAGTTTTACTAGCCGGTTATGGTGAAAATAAGTATGATCAGAGAAATTACTTAGCTGCTGTTACTGATGGTACGGTTAGAAGTAACGATTTTCTTCCTGGTACTTTAATATCTTCCGTTGAAGGGCCAGGTTTTTCAGGTGGCCCCTTGGTACTAAAAGGCTTTCAATCACCTATTCTAAAAGGAATTCATATTCAAGGAGGAACAAATAGGCCTGTTATAGGAACAATAAC
The DNA here is from genome assembly GCA_021804455.1 of Pseudomonadota bacterium. Classification (GTDB taxonomy): domain Bacteria; phylum Pseudomonadota; class Alphaproteobacteria; order Paracaedibacterales; family CAIULA01; genus Finniella. Next base: position 1,680 of record JAJZHT010000003.1, read on the forward strand.
AGCGGCTAATGGCCAGCCAATAATTGGCCCTCTTTTTGATTATATAGTTCAGGTATACAATGGTATTGGCACGCAAATTAAAGCTGAAGTACTGGATGACTATATTAGAACTCTACAGCCGGGTTATCAGAAAACTCTCTTAGTAGCTGGCGACTCTATTATTATTCAAAATTTAAGAGATGTTAATAGAGAACCACGGGAAGATGATAAAATCGCCGATGTTATACGAAAATTGAAACAACAAGAAGAAATTCCTAATCCTTCACAATATACAAGCTGGATAATAAGAAACTCTCATTTTCAATATGCTGATTATTTGCAAGCTTTATTACCTCTAGAAAATCCAGTAACTCCCTTTAAGGGTATTCAAACTATTACTTTTGATACAGTAACATTTGGTGAAAGAGCTTTAGAATTTTTTACTAAGAAAGCTAATCCATCAAATAAATTTCAAAAGCATCAATGGTTATTCTCAAATATTGACCAAGCAACCAGAGATGCTCTCCAGAACTCCGGGAATTTCACTAGTGTCCAATTTAACTAAAAGATGCTACTTAGGCCTAATCATACTTCTTAAGGAATATGATGCGATGTATTATTATAAAATGGGAGGTTAAAATGAAAAAAATATTGGTGTTCTTTTTATGTTTTATGTTTTTTGGAACTTTGAATGGATGGACTGATGAGTATGAAAAATTACGTGACTATTTAAACGGGAACATAACCCGCGGCAGTACACAAAAGCAGATTGCGCACGCTCTTGAGGTAGATGCCTCAACTATATCCCGGTTTGTAAGGGGAGAAACCGCAACATCGCCTAAAATTTTGCGAAGCTTTAAATCAAAATACCCGGCGGAGTATAATGCTTTTATAAATCTTGCCCCTATAGCTCAACCTGTGGTGCTTATTCCTGCTTATCAACGCACTCACTCAAGACAGGCAGACCAAACTTCCTATCAACCCCCTGTTACTTTGCCTCCCGTTCTGAGTGAATCTGCCGTATATAGTCAACGGCTCCCCGTGGTTGCAAATTCCCTGCCTATCGTTTCTTCTCGCGCCGAAGATCCGTTACCTACAACCTCCCATCAAGACTCGGCTCCTCAGCAAGAAGTTGAAACAAAACATGATTCTTATAAACCTTCTTACATTAAAACTTTAAGAAATACTCCTAACCCGGGGATTACCAACCCTCCCCAGCCGGCAGT